>JAITFM010000109.1 GCA_031281335.1 Rickettsiales bacterium
GAAAGTGTTCAAGTTGACTTAAAACCCGAAGTTGTAAAGAAAGAGAGCCAAAGTGTAGTGATAAGCAAAGATGGAGGGGTTCAGACTGATGAAGTAGCATTTCAAGATACGGCAATGCAAACCGAATGCGTTGAAAAAATAGACAAAAACATTGAAGCTGACTTAAAACCTGAAGTTGCAGAAAAAGATGGTGAGATAACAAGTGAAGATGAAGAAATTTACTCTGAAGTAAGTGATGGATCTACTGATGAAAGTTTTAATGCTAAATTAAATGGTGGCTTCATTGATGAAGAATATAATAGTATGGAAGGAGTGTGCACAGAAAATGATAAACCACTACAACTCGCAGAGGTTGAAAGAGATTACACGGAACTGAAAGATGTTTCAGATCAAATAGAAAAGGAATTCTCAGATGAGTTAGAAGCATTAAAACAAGATATAAAGGAAATAGAAACTAGAAGTAACGAACAACAGCAGATAGCTGAAATATATATGAAATTAAATGAGTTGCTCTTAACTGCTCAATCAGTTGAAATAGAGGAATTGAATAAGCAACTAGAGAAAGTAAACGAGGAACTAAAAAAGTTAACTTTGTCCTATGATGGTCAAGCAGATCAAATGGAAGAATTACAGTTGGAAAATAACTTCTTAGAAGAGCAAAATAGAGAGTTGAGGTTCATAAATAGAGAACTTGAGGAGGAAAGGTCTAAGGTAGCACGTTTGAAAGAAGAATCAATTCAATCCAAAATAGAACTTGCGAGTCGCATAGTGAAAGCTTTTGAAGATTCAGAAAAAAAATGTATGAAAATAGGTAGTTTAACATTGTTAGATGAAGAATTAAGTGCAAGTGTAGAAAAGTTGTCTGACCAATTATATAAAGTAAAAAGTATAGAAAGGCAACAGCCTCAAAGCACTCAGGGATCTAAACAACAATTGGAGGGAGAAACAATTGACTTGGAAGGTAAATTAAAGATTGAGCAGTTACAAAAGGAACAAAAGCAAATAGAAAAATTGGAAGAAAAGCAATTGGCTGAAATGGATAGCTTAAAAAAGCTAGGTGCAGTGAGTTTAGTGGATACAGTATCTACTGCAAAGTCAAGTCTATCAGGGTTGTCAAAAGCTCAGAATTTTATTGGTAAACTGTTTTCGAAGAACAAGAATCTCGAGCGCTTTTTATCTAAGAAAAATGAAGAGTTAAAAAGAGGTTTTCCTGAATTTAAAGGAAAGCACTTTTGTCATAACGTACTTGATAAAGCCATAGAATCTCTATCAAATCAGGGCAATGGCAAATTCGAAAGCAGTAAGTTGCTTAAATTGTTAGAAAATAATTTGACGGAGTTTGCAAGGGAGATCATAGATGCCAAGGTTAAAGAAGTTGTCAACGAACATTGTAACATTGGAAAAAATATAGATAAAGAATTACGAGATGACACACTGAAAACCAAGTTGTCATCTTCTGTTGGAAAGTGCATAAAAAAGTTGGAGTTAAATGAGAAAGATAATGCTATAGTAGCATCTATCCGGAATAGTTTTTATAGCAAAAATAACAATAGTAAAGATTTAAAAAAATTACTTGGAGAAATTATTGTGGAAAAGTTAACAGAAGTTAAAATGAAGCGTTTTTCAAGCGAGATTCAAGAGTTGCAACTGGCATCAAGTATAAGAGATAAATTTTTATCCCCAGACCAGAAAATGTGTAATCAGATTTGTGGGAAAGGAAATGTATACCAACTCAGAGCCGGAATTAACAAGATAAATGACATACCTAACTCTTTTATGAGCCGCACTAGCAGCACCGCAAGCATAAACTCATTGAACATTAGAGTAGGTTTTTAGTATAAAGTAACAACTCCTCTTTCGTTAAGGAATAGGAGTTATCTTCCCAATGCTGTTTTAACAACTCTAAACTTCTACCTAAACTTTTCCCTGACTGATAACCTATATTTATTAAATCATCACCAGATAAAGGAAATTTCGGGATATCGCACACCTTAGCAAATGAGATGTATTCATCAACATTTGTTCCAGATTCAACACCACAGATTTTGACCAAATCACAATATAATTCCCTACCAAACAAGGATATGTATTTTTTTTGCTCCTTTTCTGAAAGCTCTGTTTTGATATCATTGGACAGTAAAAATAGTAGCTTTTTCCTTTGCTTGTTTGAAAGGCGTAAAAACTTACTTATGTATTCTCCAAGGTTTAGCCTGTCTTCGGTAGTTCTAAGGAGCAACGCTAATTTTACTAGCGCATCAGCACCAAAAAGAAGCGGTGAGGACAGAATTTCGCATTTTACTTCTTTTGGAATAATTTTTTGCAAAACATCAGATTTTTGCATGCTCTTAAGCGTTGGAGCGGGGTCATTACACTCTAGCAGTTTAAACATTTCGTCTCTTATTCTTTCTCCAGAGAGGTTTTGGATCATGTGCGAATGCTTTTTACATACGTCCAATATTTCATCACTCAGATTTCCAACGCATATTTTTGCGTGAAAACGAAACACTCTTAAAATACGTAGATAGTCTTCCTTAATTCTATCTTCGGCTTTGCCTATAAAGTTTAACCTTCGCGCTTTTAAGTCCTGAGTACCACCAAAGTAGTCATATATATGGCCGTACTTGTCTGCATATAGGGCGTTAAATGTAAAATCACGCCTTGAAGCATCAGCTTGCCAATTATTGGTAAATTCTACTTTCGCATGTCTACCGTCGCATTGAGTATCATACCTTAGCGTTGTGATCTCAAAAGATCTTTGGTTTAAAACTGCAGTGATAGTTCCATGTTTTAGGCCGGTTGGAATGGTTTTTATATTGCGAAGTTTGAGCGCTTCAATCGCTTGATTAGGCAGTAGATTAGTAGCGAGGTCAATGTCGTGAATGTCACGCTGCAGGATTGAGTCTCTTACACACCCACCGACAAGCCTTGCCTCCCCACCAAACCTCTCTATGGCATCAATGATTAAACTAGTCTCATGGTCAACTTGCATCTAGGTTAGTACGTATTGCAGCTCATATTACATGAAATGCAAAGCTTTTGCAAAAAGCCCTATATAAAAATATACAGGGCTACGAAGATTTATTTTACAGGTGGTGATATTTGCTGCTGGCAAGATGTTACCCTTGTTTCTTTCATACCACATCTTGGTAAACTTGAAGGGCTTTGCTCTTCAGAGCGTTGAATACATTGCCTTATATCACTAACGCACTGTTCTACAACATCACTAATTTTTCCATCAGCATTTTTTGCCAATAGCTTATCAAATGTCTTTTCAACCTCTTCTTTCTTAGGGCTATCTTTTGAGATGTTACAATATTCTAAGATCTCATCCAACTGAAGTTTTTTTGCTAATAGGAAGTCTTCTTGTTCTTGTTTTGCTAAACTTTTTTTCCTATCAAGCAATGGCTCGAAATGACTTTCACCATTATTTATTATATGTATAGCACGTTGATCATTATAGACCGAGCTATCTGTTGGTAGTCCACTTAAAAAATTAACGCTTGAGGAATCGATAATGTGATGCGCGTAACTTGAGCTGTTAGAATGTGGCACATTTTTTGATAGCCCACGTGCTTCATCAGAGCCAATTTCTCGCAATTTTTGAGTAAGTGCTCCGTTAGAATCAGAGTTCATTATTGCTAACTGAATCCCTTCACTAAACCCACTTCTGCCTTGAGACACTCCTCGTTGCAAAAACTTAAAATGCGATTGATCTTCAATAACATGCAATTTTACACGATACTTTCCACAAAGTATTCTGCCTTCAACTTCAGGATCACCCCATCTATCATTAAGCATAATGTTTACTACATAGTCATTTACAGTTTCATTACGACGTTGACCATTTTTATCATAACTGTTGGCAATTGCATTTGTAAACCACTCTGGCGGATTGTTTTGTGTAAATTCCCTACAACCATTTCTTAATTGCTCAACGGTAACTTTTATTCCTGTCTGCTGTTCCAGACCTTGCCTGAACGAGTCAAAAAAGCAACTTCCATTATCAATTGCTTCCTCTTTATAGAAATGATCAGGGTAAGGGTTACTACTCAAAGGAACTATTTCTTGCCTTGAGCTCTTGAGTCTTTTCGCGCTTTCAACATCATAGAAATCGCTTGGTAGTTTCCGTTTTCTAGGTGCAGCCATAGTTTTTACCTTAACACAAGCTATATACTACTATACCAACAAAATTGTTAACAAGTAGATAATTAAGTATAGCAAAAATTTTTAAATTATACAAGAATTATAAATTTATATAGTGAATATGAGCTTTAACTGTGGCATAGTAG
>JAITFM010000001.1 GCA_031281335.1 Rickettsiales bacterium
GGTGGGTAAGGTTGCAGAAGGTAATTCAATCTTTTGTCGAGTTTGATAGGACTAGAAACAATCAAGTTGAGTTGGAGAAGAGCTTTTCCTATCCGATATTTCATATTGGTGTTATTCCAGCGCGTGACACACAACTGCGCGGATGCTGTACAACTTCCACTAAGAAAAAGGGTGTCATCCCAGTGCTTGACTACTTGGATCCAGAAAATTTGATTGCAAATAAGCACACCAGGCAATTGTGTAATAAGAGCTGGATTCCAGTGTCAGCTACTCAAATGACAGAAGGAATTTTACTGACAGCAAAATGCGACAGAGTTGAATATCTGCCAAATGGGCAAGTAGCAATTATAGACTATAAACTCGGCTCACCGCCTTCGAATGAGGAAGTTATGTCAGGATTTTTTCCGCAATTAATTTTACAAGCTTTAGCGGTAGAATACACAACAAAAAAAGAAGTTTCAGAACTTGCTTATTGGAAACTTGACTATGATAAAATAAAGGTTATTGCTCTGAAGGATTACAGACAAAAAATGCAGGAATTTCAAGATAATCTACCGAATTTTTTATCTAATTATTTAAGAGAGACCACTCCCTTTATTGCCTCTCCATATTTTGATAAATTTCTAAGATTTAACAGCTATAAACAACTAGAGAGGGTAGGGGAGTGGTTGTAGTAAGCAGCAGATCCTAAAGGCTCATCGTTGACAGTGAGGCTACTATTGGGACTATCAACATTGACAAATGATACTTTATTTTTCTTTATTTCCTGGTATAACTTGCTGTCTTGAAAAGTACCAAGCTTAAACCCATTGTTTAACTTATTTTCTTTTAAATACTTACGTGCTTCGTCAATAAAATCCTCTAGAAGTTCTTCATATGTACATGGAGGCTTACTTCTTAAGCCTCTTTCCTGTGATTCCAGGTAGCTCATATCGTCAACAAACATATGCGTTAATTTATCTATATGAATACCATCTTTTATTGTTTCACACTTTCCATCACCGAAACGATGCAAAAGAAAAGCTGTCACTTTAAACCCGTCCTTACCTGCACTCTCATGATTGCCTTCAGATTTGCGTAAATTGGGAACTGACTGTGCTGCTGAATCTTATAACCATGTCATTCCATCTATTTGTAGCTAAGACAGGAGCTCTTGTCGACTTTATGATTTCATTTGGCTTATAATCAAATCCGTAATGCTTAAACCATTTATCTATAATTAAAGTTCGTTCACAAATTTTTCCAATAAGAGATTTTTGAGACTTTGGTACATTTATCCACGAGTCATAGGAATTGCTGTGTATAAGAGTAAAAAAAATATTTTCCTCTTCAAACTTTTTTAAAACCTCTGCAGCAATTCCACCGCCAAAAGAATTTCCCATAAGAATAATATCATCTGGGTGTACACCTTTCTCAAGTAAGTCTGTGACTATTGCCATTCCTGCTTTGATTGGATCCCTGCCTTCTGTAGCAAACTTAATGGCTGACGCAGTAATAGGATAAAAAGTCACAATAGCAGCTGCAATTATAGCTGGCACTAGGAATACAATAAAAACTGGCAGCTTGAGCCAAGTTGACATTTGAGATGTAATAATGAAATAGCCTGCAAAACCTATTGCCAAAGCAGTAGCTGCAGTAATCAAAACTCGCTTTAGCCAGAATTTTGTATCATGAAAGTGCTCAGGATAAAGGAAATTCGCATAATGGTAATCAAACAAATGAATATCAATATTTTTATTTGATATCCACTTTCTCCAATCGTTATCTTCGTTATTGTACTTTATGGACTCGCCTAGTCCAAAAAAGTAAACTAGATGCTTCTTATTCCCTTCACTAACTTGGTTTGTATTGTTAACTACTGCCTTAGTAACTTTCATGTATTTACCTACTAAATTCTTTTACTATATTTTTTTTGTAATACATTTGTATATTTGTGTCAACGTTTTCTCCTAAAAAAACTCCCTCTATTAGTTCATATTTTTTTATTAAAGTATACACTGGCCTTTTTGCTTAAATTCTTCAACACTCTCTCCTTATACAGTTTCTTAATGGTAATAGGACAAATTTAAAGATACCGTTTTGCCAGTCAACAGTGTTGTCATCCCAGCACCCCTTCTCCTGTCATTCCAATACCTCTTTACAGGTAGCCTTTTTTTGTCATCCAAGTAGCCGGCATTGGAATCCAGGATACTACTTTAGTAATAGATATTTAAGAAATTTACTAAACAGAAAAAAAAGCAAAAGAAGCCCTGGTCGGTGTTTATTTTCAGTATTGGCGTTTTTATGTCTTAAACGCTGCAATTTCGCTGCTTTTAAATGCAACTAGTCTAAGCTATAATATTTAAGAAATTTACCAAGTAGGGAAAAAAGACAATAAAACCCCGAGGTAGCTAGTTATTCCACTCTCTATTTTAAAATCCGGCGTTGGGTGATGTCTTAAACGACTTATAAGCGCGTTTCAGCTTGTATGGGTAAAAACCCGAAGTTTTAAAAAGACAGGCAGTGCACATAGTGCGGAAAAT
>JAITFM010000044.1 GCA_031281335.1 Rickettsiales bacterium
AAGAGGCTGGGTCTCAGACTCCTCCGCCACCTAGAACTAGTTCACTCAAGAAAAATGTTTTCGATAAGCAAGGAGAGAATAGTTCTACCAAGTTTGCAAGCTAAGACGGTGAGCAAAATAAATTAAGCTCTAACGCAACTGATATGGCGCAAAAACAATTCATAGAAAATGTTTTAGAAAAAATAGAAAAAGGTAGCCAGTATGATTCTATACGCAATTGGCTAAAGGATAAAATTGAAGGTAAAGAAAACAATCAAAATCTGGACGCTCTAGAGGAAAAATTATCCAAAAAATATAGTCAGGATAATACCACAGAAAAAAGAGAGAGTGATGATAGCAAACCTCTATCTCCAACCAGCACTGGTGGAAATACTGACGTTGAACACATTAGTGACACTCAACCACAGAAAAATTCTTACAGGAGTGGACAGGAACCTGAAGAGGAAGAGAGGAACTTTCAAAAAATAAATAAAGCGTTCGGAGAATGGAAGGAAAACAGAAGAAACGCTAGACAAAGTAACTCCAGTTCTTCATCTCCAATTCATGCTAGCCATGATGAATCTCAGGTAAATCCTAAGCAGTTAAAAGCGAGCCTAATGAATGTTGAACAAAGTGACGACACTCTACTTACGGAATTTACCGGTAAGTTGGATAAAGAAACTCAGAAGTTTCCACTAAGACCAGTAACTCAGAAAGGAATAAGCGAACAAACTAGAGAACGTTTATTAGAAGCTGGGTTGCTGAAAGACGATTCAACAGATGTAAAAAAAGTGGAAGGTCCAACTGTTAGTGTCTCTGCTTCAACACCAAATAATAGAAGTGATTTAGACATGAAAAGTATGCCACCTAGTACACCTTCTGACGATAGTAGCAGAACTATATCAACCAGCACTGATAATAAGAGTATCAAACAGTTAATAGATAAAGAAATGCTAAGAAATATAGAAGCATTTCAAGCAAATCCTAGTAGTCGCGGTAGAGACGACTCAAACCCTTCATCTCCGACTCAAGGCAGTAATGGACAATCCCAAGTAGATCCTAAACAGTTAAAGAAGAGCCTCATGAATGCTGGACAAAGTAATGACTCTCTACTTATGGAATTTACCAGTAAGTTGGATAGAGAAACTCAAAAGTTCCCACTAAGACCAGTAACTCAGAAAGGAATGAGCGAACAAGCTAGAGAACGTTTATTAGAAGCTGGGTTGCTGAAAGACGATTCAACAGACATAAAAACAATGGCAAAACGAGAAAATGCCGACACTAATCTGACTATAGATAAAAATAGTGAACTGTCTAAATTGCTAGCAAGAGATGAAGAACAACTGAAAACAGGGGTAATAGAAGCAGAAAGAGAAGATACTTTAGTAGAACACACTAATAGTCATGATCGCAATAGAATTGCACTAGCAAACAGGAATAGAAAATTACTTTGGACTGAACATATCAAGCAACAACAAGAAAGAGATAAAGGCGTGTCAATATAAATTGAGGTTAAAGTAATTACTCAGCAAACAATAGGTTTCATGTAATGGCAACCCTATAACAGAAGAGTAGGAACCGCGTATGAACAACACGAACATTCCAGCAAGGCCTTGTATGTTGCACCCTCCTGCCCTATTTTTCCACTCTTCTGATGCTAAATAATATTTAATTTCCTGTTCACTGAGACGTTTAAATTTCACTATCGTAACTACGGTTCTAATATGTTGTTTGGATCGATGGGGAGTGAGTAGACACATACTGGTGTATACTCTATGCCTTCTTCCTGATAATAGGCGAATGCATTTTTCTGCTTGCCCAACGTTTTCAGCTTTGAGCAATATCCTTCTACCGCAAGCAACAACCGTATCAACACCAAGCACAAAATAATCTGGATTTGAGCTTTGTATCTTCTCAGCTTTGCTTTTTGCCATACGGATTGAATAATCTTTCAGAAGTTCCTTTTTTAAAGGAGTTTCGTCTATATCAGCTGGCAAAATTAAACCTGGCTTAATATTTATTTGTTTTAGTAGGGCTATACGCCTTTCTGACGACGAAGCAAGAATAAGATTATCTAGAGATCGTTCTGTCACTTGTACCTTTAAGCCTTCTGATTATCCTACCCTTTTTCGCATTCCTATCGTAAATACTCATCTCTACCAACACTCTATCTCCGATAACAATGCGTATTTTACTTCTTCTGACTTTTCCTGATACATGACAAATGACCTCATGTTCGTTGTCTAGCTTCACTCTAAATTCTGCTGCAGGTAATAAAGCGGTTACTGCCCCTTCCACTTCAAAAATTGTTTTCGATTTCTCGTCTTTTACCATTTGCTATTTATAATTAAACAACCTTTGTCAGTCTACCACAGATCTTAAAGAATATAAAAGACCTTTTGTACTACTCCCACCATTCAACTCTCCTTTCTTATTGCCCACAATGCTCAGGCACCAACATGCCATCAAAAAACCTGTCAAGTACTTTTATTTAGTTTAACTGCACCTTTTGCCTTGTCCAATAGTCCATTAATGAAACCAACTTCGCTTGGTTTATCAAGCAAATCAGATGCAATATTAGTATATTCATTAATAACAACTGGAACTGGCGTATCACAATTAGCTAATTCACACATTGCAACACGCAAAATTGATAAGCTTAAGAGATTTAACCGCGAAAGAGACCAACTTGGATGTAAATAACGCTCTATTATCTTATCGTACTCCTCACTGTTTTTCATGACCTTACATGACAGCTTCTCTAAGAATTGGTAATCAAATTCCTCACATTCAAATATATCTGCTAACTTGTTTACATAGTCCCTAAGCTCACAATTTTCCAACTCAAAAATGCTTTTGTCGCAACCTATAAAAATATTTGAGTAAGCAACTTGCACAGCAAGAAACCTTGCTGCGCTTCTTCTTATACGCCATCCCTTGTCTGTAGGTTCCTCCTCCATCAGCTTAATTTTTTGTATAAATCTATCATGTGCAAAACGGCTGAAGCTGCGTGGCCACCGATGTTCTTTCTGTTCTTATCAGCCCTTACTAAAGCTTTATCTTTGCCGTCAGCGGTAATGACACCCATACCAAGAGGTACCTCATAACGCATAACAACTTCATTTAAGCCTTCGATTACTCCTTTACAAACGTATTGATAATGATCAGTCTCACCACGAATTACGCACCCAAGAGTTAAATAACCATCATAATTAACAGTTCCACTTTTGACCGCAAAAAGAATTGCAGCTGGTATTTCAAATGCACCAGGAACCTCAATCACATCGTAACTTGCGCTGCTGCCTTTTAATTTATCGGTTGCACCTTCAAGTAAAAGGTTTGCTATTTCAGTATAGTAAACTGAATTAACTATTAGTATTTTCGACATTTATCCCTCCTTTTCTTGTTAAAAATAACTTTATTAATGATTGTTGAATTAGAGTCATGACATTACTGAATATCCAATATATTACCAAACCTGCAGGAAAAGAGGAAAAAATGAAGATAGAGATGTAAGGTAAAAATCTCATAACGTTCACCTGGACATCATCTCTGTTGATTTGATCTTTTTCACTGATCTTCTGCTGAATTATCATGGTAACACCTAAAATTATAGGCAAAATACCTATAGAAATAGGGAAATTGTAACTAAATAACCCAAATAATGTAAAAATGTTTGTTGGATCAGGAGCTGAAAGGTCCTTAATCCATAAATAAAAAGGAGCGTGTCTCATCTCTATAGTAACAAATAATACTTTATACAAAGCAAAAAACACCGGCACTTGTACCACCATAGGAAGAATGCTCGACATTGGGTTTACGTTGTTTTTTTTGTACAATGCAATTATCTCCTTATGCTGTCTTAAACTATCATCTTTATATAACTCTCTTATGCGAGCCACTTCAGGCTGCAAGTTTTTCATTTTGAACATTGAAACATATGACCTATTAGATAAAGGCAGCATCAAAAGTTTAATTACTAAAGTCAGCAACAATATTGCTAAACCAAAATTTTTCAAAACGAAGTTAAAGTATTCAAGAAGTAAAAACACTGGTTTGGTTATGAAGTAAAGAACGCCAAAATCTACAGCTTTGTCAAATAAAGGTATACCTAGAGTACTTTTATAATAATCCAGCAAATTCAATTTTTTTGCTCCAGCAAAAAAGTAATTTACATTAGAAACACTTGTACCAGGAAGTATGCTCTTGTAAGGCTTAACAAAATCTACTTGAAATTTATCAATGTTATTAACGTTCGTGTGTTTAATGCTTACATTTATTTTATCAGATTTTTCAGGTATGATAGCTGTAAGCCAATATTTATCAGCAAAACCAAACCAATTCTTTTCACTTGTGCTTGCTTTTATTAGGTGTTTCTTGGCAACATCTTTATATGTCCATTCCTCCAGTTTGTTATCAAATGCACCTATTACTCCTTCATGTGATATCCAATAAGATTCGTTAATATCACCACGCTTACGGTTAATTTTACCATAAGGGACCAAAATTACATTATCCTTCGTATTATTTTCAATAATTTGCTCAACTTTAAACATGTAGTTACTGTCGAGGCTAATTTTTATCTTAAATAAAATGCCATTTTCATTATCCCAAAATAAATTGATTGCCTCTTGATTAGTAAGTTCGGTTTTATCTGTCTGCCAGACCGTTTTGGAATCTGGAACTTTAGTTTTACCACTTGGATTCAGCCACCCGAATTCTGCAAAATATACATCTTCTGATTCTGCAGGTGAAAGTAGCATCACTTGCGGAGAAGAAGAATTTGACTCTAAATGGTAATTAGTTAAAATTAGGTCATCAAACCTGGCACCTTTTAAAGAAATCGACCCTTTAACCATATTATTGGTTAAGCTAATCCTTTGTTCTCGAGTAGAATTAATAATTTCGGAACGGTTTTGGTGTATTATAGGAGCAAGATCGTTAAAAGATTCCATGTGTTCAATATTTTCAATTGATGGATGATCTTGGTCTGTATTAAGAAAATTATCGTAAATAACACGCCAAGATACCATAATTAACACTGAAAGGACAGCTGCCAAAATTAGATTTCTTGCTTCTGACATAAAATTTAAGCTAAATGCATTTCCTTAAAGTGTATATTAAATATTGTACTAAAACAATAAAATTTACTTATTTTCAATAATAACCTTTAACGCTAATCTTTAAAATTTATTGTAATAGCTTCAAATTTTAACAATATGAACGCGGTAAAAAATCTAGTTATTTGGCTACTGATAATAGTTATTACCGCAATGTTTATCGATTCACAAGGAGACAAACTAAGCAACAGATTTCTCAGCACTTTTTTACCATATAAGGAAAGGATCCAAAATAGTGGAAGTATCGAATTTACGAAATCATATGATGGACACTTTTATATTCAAGCTCAAGTTAATGGTCGTAACATAACGTTCTTGCTCGACACCGGTGCAACCGATATTGTTCTGTCGCAAAAAGATGCAGTAAATGCTGGTATTAATCTGCAGAATATTCAAGATTTTAAAATATATGAAACTGCAAAAGGTCAAATAAGAGCTGGAGTGGTTCAAATACCTCAAGTTAAAATAGGAAATTTTTTGATCAATGGTGTACAGGCCAGCGTTAACACTCATTCTATGTCCCATTCATTACTTGGAATGAGTTTCCTGAGATATTTTCACTTCACTATAAGAGATAATAAGTTGATATTATACCGCGAATCTGCTTATTAAAGCTCTACAGGTCAATATAGGAGCAGAGATAAATATTGCAGAACAAGTACCAATTGCAATACCAAAAAAGATAATCAAGCTGAAGTCTCTGACTGCACCTGTACAAATTAATGTCAAAGGAAGAGCAGCGAGCAGGGTCGTACACGAAGTTAAGACAGTGCGAAACAATGTAGCGTTAATACTTGCATCTACCATTTCACTCATATGCCTGTCTTTACCACCTTTTTGATATTCTCGAATTCGGTCGTATATAACTACTGAATTATTGATTGCATAACCAATTACAGTGAGGAGAGCTGCAACTGATGAGATATTAAACTCAATGCCAGTCAAGCTAATAAAACCGACGGTTAAAATCACGTCATGGACCAGTGCTATTATTCCACCAAACCCACATTGCCAATTAAATCTGAGCCAAACGTAGAAAAATATTCCAACGATTGCAATCAACATGGATAGTATTCCTTCAAATATCTGTGTTGAGCCTATTTGTGGACCAACATAGTCTATCTTACGATAGCTTGTCGAACCACCCAGTTTTCCTTCTAGTATGCTTTTTATCTTTTTAATTTTATCCTCATCCCCTTCCTCTTTAAAACGCATGACTAAATTGTCACCTGCTTTTGAACTCTGCACCGTAAAGCCATTTTCTTTCAATACATCGAGAATAGTACGGTCTTCACTTGAAGATTTTATTTCCATCAAGATTCCACCTGTAAAGTCTATGCCTAAATTCACTCCACGTAGCACAACAGTGAGTATTGAAAAAACGACAAGAATAATACTAATGAGTGCAGTCAACTTTCTATATTTACTAAATTCGATATCGAGGTTGTCTGGAATAAGTCTAACTGCCATGTTCTTTGCTTAAACTTAAATTTTATATACTTTTCAAAAGATTCACTAGCTTATTTTGTGATAGGAGTCATGCAATTTCATCAGCTGATAAGCCAGTTATTTGGGAGATAATATCGATAGAGACGCCTAACCTAAGCAGATTCTGTGCAACTTCAACCTTAACTGCTTTTATAACTTCTTTTTTGCAGGCCTGCATGCTTTCACATAAAAAACAGGCCAACAAATCCAATATATTCAATAATTCTTGATTATTAATCTTATTACATTCTTCCATCAAACTTAATATCCCTGCTTCACCATCCTCGTTTTCACCTTTTTCAGGTCCAGGCTGTAGAGCTATAATCTCAACTGTTAATTCCCTCGCTAAAGCATGTAAATTTTCGCGTGGAATGTCATTTTCCCCTTTCTCATACCCTTGTATTTGCTGTTGTGATACTCCAACTTTATTTGCTAAATCCTTTTGAGTATATCCTCGCTTTAACCTCCAGTATTTTATCCTTTGTCCTATTGTGCAATCTGCAGAATCAGTACAAATTTCTTTTTCTGTATTATTATACTCGCCAGTAGATAAGCCAGTTGCTTGAGAGATAATATCAACAGAAACTCCTGCTTTAACTAGACCCCTTGCCAATTCTACTTTGGTTGCTTTTATAGTACTCTCTTCGTTAACATGGGTAGACCTGGCTAGTAAATAAAACGCCTCGTGTAATCCATGATTTTTAATTTTTTTATGCTTTTTGACAAGATTTTGCAACGCTTTTATCCTATCTTTATCCAAACAACTATGTTCATCTTCAGGAAGTAGAGCTTCAACATTAATTGATAATTCTTCTGCTATGGCATAGAGTTCGTGTGGATAAATGTTATCCACCCCTTGTTCGTATCTTAGTATTTGCTGTGTTGGTACTCCAATTTTATTTGCTAAATCTTCCTGAGCATATTTTCGCTTTAACCTCCAGTATTGTATCCTTTTTCCTATTGTGCAATCTGCAGAATCAGTA
>JAITFM010000068.1 GCA_031281335.1 Rickettsiales bacterium
GAGAATCCGTGGGAGAAGAGAAATGAATTTATGGAGATTAACCCAACTGGACAAGTACCAGTGCTTGTGGATAATAATTTTATTATAACAGACAGTACTGCTATTTGTGAGTATCTAGAAGAAACTTACAGCAGCGATATCAAATTGCTCGATTTGTCTACTGTTGTTAAGTCTAAAATACGCGCTTTGGTTAATTGGTTTGATAACAAGTTTTATAACGAAGTTACTAAATACATTATAAACGAGAAAGTAATAATTAACCGCAGCCCTGACTCTAGATTTCTTCATGCAGCTCAGCATAACCTGTCTTGCCATATAGAATACATTGAACACTTAATTAGCAAAAACGTTTGGCTTGCAACCGATAAGTTCACTTTGGCTGACATTACTTTAGCGTCACATATCTCTGTAATGGACTATGTAAATAGTTTTCCATGGGAAAAAAGTAGAATTTTAAAAGAATGGTACTCTATTGTTAAGTCAAGGCCCTGTTTTCGTGAGATGTTATTAGAAAGGGTTTCTGGGTTAACTCCTCCTATGCATTATGCCGACTTTGATTTTTAACTCACGTTAGCTTTAAAGCTACAGTCATTCCTTCATCAGTTGGAATCAACATAGAGTAATATTTTTCTTCGTCTGATAATCTATGATTAAATTCTCTCATAGCATACCATGAATTTTCTGATACTTCCTTTGGAGGTGATTCTAAAAACACTGTGTTAAACAATAGAGTGTTATCTGCAACAATTAGTCCATCTCGTTTAATATACAGCTCTGCCCAATCTAAATATTTAGGGTAACCACCTTTATCGGCATCAATGAACATCATGTCAAACGGTGCTTTTGCTGACAACTCATTCAGTTTTTCCAATGCGTCGCCTTCTATTAAAGTAATTTTATTGTCCAGATTGAAAGCACTAAAATTTTTTTTCGCTATACTTAAGTGCTCAGGATTGTTCTCTATTGTGTATATATGGCCATATTCAGGTAGAGCTTTTGCCATACAAATCGATGAATACCCATATAACGTACCAATTTCAACGATACTTTTTACTTTATGAATTTTTATAAATAAGCTGAGCAGTTTTCCTTCTTCAGCGCTAATTTGGATGTGTTTCTTTCTTTCAAAAATACAGTATTCCTCTATTTCTTTGTATTCCTTTGCAAATAAATCTCTTATGTATGATAATTTCATGCTAGAGTTGTTGCGTGCCATGTCTTGTATTAACGATTTAATTTATATAAAATTTATATATGTTAGCTTGAAATAGTAAAAACGTTTATTTTAGGTTATTATTTTTTACAGCGTAAAATTTTAAGTGACAAAAATTATTATATATAATATTATAATTAACTAGTATAATAGTCGATAGATTGTCATACTAGAATTTGAGGAACTGCTCATGAGCATTTCTTTTTAGTTAAAATATAATTTTCATAATCAATTAGAGGGGTTATATGTCTTATAACATTGCTGGTGAAGTTGAAACGTTAAGCAAAAAATCTAACAAAGATGAAGGGGTTACATTGTTACATAACCCAGCTTATCGTGAGAAATATAGGGAACGTTTTGATGAAGCCCAGAAAAAAGTTATGGATATGGTTCAATTTTATGATGGAACAATAATATTAATAGAAAATAAAATTGCTATGTATTATTACGCTTGGCACAGTAAAAAAAGAGAATTTGAGCGTAAGAAACAACAAGCAGTGGTAAAAAACGATAGTTCAACATAGGGGTTTTTTTATGATAAGCTACAGTGGTATCATTTCACTATAGCTTTTTCATATAGTTTATCTATTACATTAGTGAAGTATTCTAATGTTTTATATCCCTCGTGTTTAATTTTATTATATTCTGTATGTGATTTATCGCTGTTAAGCTTGATAAAAAATATTGGGGTAGCTATAATACCAAGCTTATTTATTGCCAGTAATTTATCGTTTATAATTTTGTCAAGCACTTCCTTGTTTTTCCTTTCATCGGTGCATTGGTTAAACAGGTCTTGCTTTAAGTTACTTAGTGCAGCAATCCTTTGTAGTACAGTTAAATCACTTAAATCAGGGTAGTTCCACGAGTCTATTGAATTAAAAACAGCTTTGTTAAAATTAAAATAGTCTTCTTCTTTTTCATAGCAATAGCTTAGCATTGCAGCTTTTAATCCTCTATAGTCCAGAGGAAAATGACGGAATATATATAACATTTTGCCCGTATCTATATATTTCTTTTTAATTGCAGGAAAAACCTCCTTATGAAAAAGGGAACAATGATAGCAAGTGAGCGAAGCATATTCTATCATTAAAATTGGCGCTTTTGGATTACCTAGTGATTTATCATCGGGCAATGGTAATAATAGTTCTTCTGCTGTTATTTCATCAGTTTTTTGAGTGTACTGGTTGTTGGACAAGTCTTGTTTAACAGCTGCATGAGAATTAACACTTATAAAAATTAGTAAAAGCAATAGTCTGAAAATCATTACAATATAAACACTAAAATTACTAAGAAAATTACGTATCTATATTAATAATGTCAAGATAACTTTTACTTAGCAAGGTTCTCAACTCTTTCTTTGAATGCAGCAATTATTTTACTTTGTGTATATTTGTACACTGAGTTTAATAGGGTTGAAAGCGAGCTAGATTTAAACTCAAATTCTATGTAAAACTTCACCATGGTCTTATTTTCACCTATAGGAATGAATTTCCATTCATTGTATAAATGTTTGAATATTCCATTTGATGATACAGCTTTTATCCAACCTTCATTTGTTCTACTTGGAGAAAGAAAGGTTACTTCTGATGTATATCTTCCTTTAATACCATAAAAAGCTGCTAGGAGATTCACAACCATTTGGCTATCGATTTTTTCTTTTATATAAACAGCTTTGCACCAAGGAACAAAATCAGGATACTTCTCAACGTCAATTACAACCTG
>JAITFM010000017.1 GCA_031281335.1 Rickettsiales bacterium
TAGTACTCACTTTGCGTAGCTTCGAAAAATGCGCTTAGATATAACAAAGGCGATGATAATAACTTTCTTTCGATAAGGAGTAATGTTATGAGTAGACGTCCAATACGCCCATTGCCGTCCAAGAACGGGTGAATTGCCTCAAATTGATAATGGCATAAAGCTATGTGTATGAGTGGGGGTAGTGTCCTGTCACGTAGAAACTTTTCAAAAGAGTACAGGCAATCCATCAATTCACCTGGTGTTGGTGGCACATATTTTGCTGAGTTTATTGTACACCCTGGAACTCCAATCCAGTTCTGCACCCGGCGAAATTCTCCTGAAGTTGCGTGAGAACCTCTTACACCTTGCATAAGCTTCCCGTGAATTTCTTTAATCAACTGAAGCGACAGTGGAAGGGACTGTAAACGTTTGAGTCCATAATCAAGCGCTGATATATAATTGTGCACTTCTTGTAAACCATCGGGGTTGCGATCTACATTAGCACCTGCTTCTTGAGCCAAAACTTCACTAAGAGTTGCTTGAGTTCCCTCGATTTTACTTGAAAGGACTGCTTCACGTGCTATAAAGGGTCGCATGAGAAGATGAAGATTAGGCAATTTAGCTCCTTCTCTGGATAACATACCCAAAATATGATCTGCTCTGGAAAGGCTTTTGACTAAAGCATTGTCCCATTCAAATTTTGGTGGCAAGGGATTGGGTATAAATGCCTTATAACCATCGAATGCACTAATAACCTTACCTGATGGTGATTCTTTAATATCCATTCATTCAACTCCAGCACACCATTTTTCATAGTATATATTATTTTCAAAAAAGTAAAAAATGAAAATAAGGCTTTATCTTATTTGCGTGGGTGAAAATAAGAAACCTCCTTATTTTCGATTTTGTGCAAAAATGAAAATAAAGCTTATCTTAATGGTGATAGATTTCTTGCATTATGGTCACATCTGTACGAACATTGCAATCAGCAGGTAATTTGCGTAACAGATGGTATCATCCCAGTGCTCCGACACTGGGATCCAGCCTTTCCATAATCATCAAAACGTCGTATTTTAACATAAAACAGCTACTTTTATACTCACCAACTTAACAAAATTCCTGGATGCCAGTGTCAAGCACTGGCATGACACCCTAGTGGTAGGCTCAAATCACAATGTTCATACAGTTGTGGCATTATGGTAAGAAATTTCAAAAGCAGATTATGCAAGAGATCTAATGATATGGTAGATGTCATTTAAGTAGCTTGACACTAGAATCCAGTTTTCTTTACAATCCCCTTCGTGAAAGAACAAAAATGCTTATTTGTCACTATAGCCGGTTTACCAAATGCTGGGAAGTCTACGCTGATTAACAGTATTGTAGGTAAGAAGATCGCAATTGTTACTCCCAAAGTGCAAACAACGAGGACACAAATAAGGGGTATTGCAATACGCGATGACACACAAATTATTTTTACTGATTCTCCGGGGATATTTTCTGCAGAAACGAAACTTGAGAAAACTCTAGTCAAATCTGCATGGTCAGCAATTAGGGGGGATGACATCACTTTGTTGCTGGTTGATGCGAGCAATTATTTAAAAAATATAGAGAGAATCAAAACTATATTTGCGCGGTTGCAGCGCACAAAAGGCAGATGCATTTTGGTTATCAATAAGATTGATCTGGTAAAAAAACCTGAGTTAAAGATGGCGTATGAACATCTGAATTTGCTTTATAGGTTTGAAAGAATTTTTACAATATCAGCATTAAGGAGTGATGGACTTTCTGGTTTGATAAGTTATTTATCTGAAGCTGCGCCAGTGAGTCCTTGGTTTTATAGAGAAGATCAAATAACCGATTCCTCGACGAATTTTTTATCAGCGGAAATTACGAGGGAAAAATTATTCTTGAATTTGCGTGAAGAATTGCCATATTCTATAGCTGTCATAACTGAACAAATTCAGGAGAAAAAAGATAAGAGTTTAATCATAAAACAGGTCATATTTGTGCTGAGGGATAGTCATAAGAAAATAGTACTAGGAAAAGACGGCAGTAATATTAAAAAAATTGGCATCGAAGCACGTGTTGAGCTGGAGAAGTTATTCGAGTGTAAAGTTCACCTGTTTTTATTCGTGAAAGTGCGGCATTGGACTGACCGTCCTGAGGAGCATATAAGCGATGCTTAATTCTTTACTGGTATTTGATATTGAGACTATACCAGATATAAACTCCTGCAAAAATTTACTCAATATTTGTGATGATAGTAGTGTAGAAGAGAAAAGAGACGCGTTAACAAAATATCACCTCGAGATAACAAACGGACAAAACCCTTTTCTTCGTCAGCCTTTCCACCAAATTGTAGTTATCAGTTTTTTACTCTGTAATATAAGCTGCAAAAATGGTTATGAGGTGTTCACACTACAGGAAATTAGGTCTGGCGGCACACTAAATTCTAGTGAAAAAGAGCTAGTGAAAGGATTTTTCAATTATATGTCAGAAAAAAAACCAAGGTTAGTTTCATTTAATGGGCGCACTTTCGATATACCAGTGCTGAAATACCGTGCTATGGTTCATGGCATTCAAGCAGAATACTTTCATAAAGCTGGTGATAAGTGGAATAGCTATAATCAAAGATACAGTAGTGATTGGCATTGCGATTTACTTGAATCCCTCTCTGATTTTGGAGCCTCCGCGAGAGTAAAAATGAACGAAGTTTGTGCAGCGCTTAATCTTCCTGGTAAAATTGGGGTTGATGGGTCGCAAGTTATGGGTTTATACGATAGCGGCAAGATGCAAGAGATTCGAGAATACTGTGAAACAGATGTAATTAACACTTATTTGATTTACTTGAGATTTGTGCACCATCAAGGAAGAATCACTATCGAAAGCTACAACAAAAGTGTGGAAGAGCTACTTTTAGAATGCGAAAAAAAAGCACATCTGAAAAATTTTAAAGAAGAATGGGAAATAACTTGTGGCGGAAAGTTTTATATTTGAATCTAGAGGACTGGAATGACACCCCTTACGGGCTCTTGAGTTGCTTTAGCTATAAATATTAATAAATTTACCAAGCGAAAAAAAAGCAAAAGAAGCCCCGTTGGTGGCTAATTATTTATATTAACTTTATAAATTGGCGTTTTTTTATTCTAAACGTCTAATCTAGCTGCTTTTAAACCGCAACTGATCTAAATTTAAACGTTAAG
>JAITFM010000047.1 GCA_031281335.1 Rickettsiales bacterium
AAGGATACATAATCGCTCTTTCATAGATTTGAGACCTCGGCTTTATTTAAAATTTTTTCTACATTCAGCCAAATCGCGCTTAATTTAAGCGCCAGCAAATTATTATAGCGCCAATTTAAAGTATTATAGAGTCAAAACTCGCCACTCAGGATTTCTTTGCCTTTTTCCCCATTTGGTAAATTTCTTAAATATTTATTACTAAAGTAGTATCCTGGATACCAGTGTCAGCTACTTGGATGACATCATCCTTTTTTTCTGGATGCCAGCTTGTATCTACTTAGATAGGGGAATACAAGAAAGTGTTTATGACTAATTTTTAGATAAAATATAGAATTTCAATAAATTTAACCCTTTTATGCAACTATATGGCAATGATAAATAAACTAAGAGAGAAGGGTTATGGAAATGAAATATGAAGATTTTATAGAGGTACTACGAGAAGTAAGTGAAAGTCAAGGCTTAAACAGCGGCAACATATTAAAAAGAGCGCAAGATAAATTGAAAGAAAGAAGTGATGAAAACGGGATTGATTCTGTATATACAATAGTATATAGCACATTTAAATCCAACAGTTTCTATAAAAACTATGAGTTTAAGTTGCAAATGTCGGATGGCACCACAGCATCAGGCACGTTGCTACATTTTGCTATACAATGCAATAATGAATTATTGGTGAAGCTCCTACTGGAAAATGAACCAAGTATTGTCATGAAAAATTACTCTGGATTGCCCCCTTTGCATATTGCTGCTTCCTATGGTTATGAAAACATGGTACAGCTATTATTAGGTGATAAGCGAGTGAATCCCTTATTAAAAGATGCTCAGGGTCGAACTCCAAGAGAGATGGTAGAGACGATTGATAATATACAAAATAGAGAGATAATAATCAAAAGATTGGAGAAAGCAGAGGAAAGTTACCGCACGAAGCTTCAAAATAAAGCAAAAAATCCTCTTCAAGATAGTCATAGAGCTCCGGCAAGCTTAACTGTGAACGGAGATAATGTAACTACTGTATTAGGAAATGGTAAAGGAAAATTAGCAGCAGTAAGAGTGCAAGTGTGGGATGAAAGTAAGAAAGAGAATAATGGAAATGTTCGGAGTAAACAGACCTCTTCTAATTCGATTACTGATGAAAGTAGTGGCAGTACAGTAAATGAGCAATACCAACGTGTGAGTGTTAAGAATATGGTAGAAAAATTTGAGCCATCGCAAAAAATAAATATCACATGTAGTAGTAAACAGGCTCCTGCTATTGAGAGTGATGGTGATGACAGCGGTCTAGAATTAGGACCTGAGACTGCACCTAGCACCTCTTTACACTTTGAAATGAATATTGATGGAACAAATAATGTTGAGAGAGATGTCGATAATCAGACTTTAGAAAGTACATTGCGATCTCAAATTCAGTTGAAAGACAGTCGGATCAGGGAATTAGAAGATTCGGATGAGAAATTGAAATAGGTTGAGAAAAAACTGGAAAAAGCGCAAGAGGATCTAGAGACATTAAAGGACCACTTGACTAAAAATGAGACTAGGCTGGAAGCACTTAATAAACTCGATGGAGAGAATGAGTCGCTGAAACAAAAAATAGAAGATCTAGAAAGTAAAAATACAACACTCAATAGTGAATTAAAAGAAAGCGAAAATAAGCATTCTAATTATATAGCTGAGCACGAGGCTAAATTGAAAGCATTTAATAAACTCGATGAAAAAAATCAATCATTAAGACAACGAATACAAGATCTAGAAAATAAAAACATAACGCTCAATAGTGAATTAGAAAAAAATAAAAATCAGCATTCTCAAACAAGTGAAGTATCACTGAAAAAAGTAGAAAAAAAGCCACCGTTATCAAAAATTGCCTACGTAAGCCTTGTAACAACGTAAATGGTAGGTTCTATCCTCAGTATTGTTTCAGGATTGTTTGTTCTATCAATGATTGCAACTTCTGTGACATCTGCATTGGTAGCTGGCGGCATTACATACACAATGTCAAAACCCACTACTGAATTGAAAGAGGTGAATATTCAAAGTCCAGACAACAACAAGGCTTGTGAAATTTAACTTGGAGTAATCTAGTTTCATCTTTTAGACTCTAGTAACGGAAGCAGGTTTCGTTTGCTGCAAGCTAAATATAGCATATAAACAAATTTAACCTCTTTATGAAATTATACAGTAGTAAAACTAAAGGAAATTAATGATAGTAAAATGGAAAGCACAAGAATGGAATAAAGGTGGCAATAAAAAATCAACCCAAATTAACAAGTTACGTAATCAAACACAAAAATGGATTTTCCCCTTTATACGCCGCTGTCAAACGCGGTTACGCAAAGGCAGTAAAACGTTCAATAGAAAACAAATTAGCTAAAGTACGGGGTGAGGATGCATTTTTTACTCTTTTACGTGAAGTTGCTGAGCGTAATATTTTAGACGTGGTAAAGCATCTAACAAAAAGCGGAATGGGCATTGAAATAACAGATCAAGATGGATTTACTCCTTTGCATGTCGTTGCTGCCCGCAATAGTGCAAAGTCAATAAAGTATTTATTAGAAAATGGAGCAAACCTTGAAGTACAAGATAAAAGCGGATGTACTCCTTTACATTGTGCTGTTATGTCTAATCGTGTAAAGGGAGTAAAGTGCCTAGTAGAAAGTGGGGCAAATCCTGCAGCACAAGATAAAGATGGATGTACTCCTTTATTTTTTGCTGAGAGCAGACAGAACAAAAAAATAATAAAACTTTTGCAAGAAAAAACTGAGAGTGAAAAAGACTTAGACAGGGATGTATTAAAAGAAACAAAAAGTCAGCATTCTCAAACAAATGAAGCGCCATTAGAAAATGAAGTATCACTAGAAAAAGCAGAAAAAAGACGACCGTGTTTCTTAAAAATTGCTTCTGTAAATCTTGCGGCTATGTTAGTAGTACTTAGTATTGTTTCCAGCTTATCTGTTCTGCCAATGATTGTAACTTCTGCGATATTTGCATTAATAGCTGGAGGCATTACATACATGGTATCAAAGCCTACCACCGAATTGAAAGGAGTGGCTATTCAAGGCTTGGTGCAACACGGTGTTGGTAAGGTTTAACTTGTAGCAATATCTGCTTTACTAGCCCCTGGTAACTTTGATATAGTTACTTTAGTTAATCTATAAAAGTTTATAAATGGCAACTTTAAGCGTGAGAGAAGCTTTATGCACAGCAATCAGAGAAGAAATGCAAAACGACCCTGATGTATTTATCATGGGTGAAGAAGTCGCAGAATATGACGGTGCTTATAAAGTAACGAAAGGATTGCTGAAAGAGTTTGGAAAAAATAGGGTGGTTGATACACCTATTACCGAACATGGATTTGCTGGCCTTGCTGTTGGAGCAGCATTTGCTGGGCTTAGGCCAATTGTTGAGTTTATGACTTTTAACTTTTCTATGCAGGCTATCGACCAAATTGTGAATTCTGCAGCAAAAACAAATTATATGTCAGGTGGACAACTTGGATGCCCTATAGTATTTCGTGGACCAAATGGCGCTGCAGCGAGAGTTGCTGCACAACACTCTCAATGTTTTGCATCTTGGTATTCGCATGTACCAGGATTAAAAGTAATAGCGCCTTATTTTGCCTCCGATTGCAGAGGTCTGCTTAAAGCTGTAATTCGTGATCCAGATCCAGTGATATTTCTAGAAAACGAGATCGCTTATGGACATGAGCACGAAGTTCCTGACTCTGAGCTATCGAATAAAGACTATTTACTTGAGATAGGTAAAGCTGCTGTCATACGGGAAGGAAAGGATGTAACTATCACTGCTTTCTCACTGCAATTAATGGATGCTTTAAATGCAGCAGATTTACTCTCTAGTAAAGGTATAGAAGCTGAAGTTATTGACCTGAAAACCTTAAGGCCACTTGAC
>JAITFM010000079.1 GCA_031281335.1 Rickettsiales bacterium
TTTCGTTTCCGGTAACAGAAAAAGCAGCAAAATCCAGGAGATTAAACAAAGTATTGTAACACTTGCATAATTGCCACGCCATCCCACAACTTCATTGATGAAACTGCCCAAAACCGGTGCAATTGCCATGACAACTGTGAGAACAGAATTCATGATTCCGATAAACTTCACCGCTTCGTCGCCTTTATAACTATCTGCAACGATTGCAAATACAACTACAGATGTGCTAACACCAATGCCTTGAATAAAACGAGAAATTAAAAGCCAAAGAACTGATGGTGCAAAAACACAGCCAACAGCACCAACGAGCAGCAAAGTGTTACCTATGATCATAATTCTCCTTCTGCCATAGCATTCAGACAATGGACCAAAGAATAACCCTCCTATGCAAAAACCCAGGAAATTATAAGCAATAGTTAATTGAATTGTACCTTCCGACACATTGAAATAGCGCACCATATCCGGAAAGCTAGGTACAGAAATATCAACTTCAATGAACTTAGCAATCAAAGATAAGATCAACAGAAAGGGTAGTAGCATTAAAATCTTCAACTAATGGATAAAAGTAGCGCATCTAAAACGTTTAGCAAAGAATATTTTTCATTATTTCACCAAAACTGCTGGAAATACTCACGTAAAGAAGTAACGGAATCAGGATAGGCTGGACACCAGCAAGAGAAATACAACAACCATACGCGTTAAATTAAGGGCAAATTTTCAAAAAACATAGTTGATTCAATATTGAAATAACTCTTCCCGCTGTTATTGTCCCTTAACTTGAGCATATGTAAAATATTCGTGCATCACGCGCTGCCATTTGGTGTACAGGAATTATAGCGTTCCCTCGCCAAAATTTCTAGAATCTGCACTATATTTAATGCTGCACCTTTACGCAGATTGTCAGCCACTATCCACATGTTTAATCCGTGTTCAACTGTGTTGTCTTTTCTAATACGCGATACATATACAGCGTCCTCTTGTACAACATCAATTTGAGTTGTATATTCGCCACCTTCGCGCCTATCATACACTAAAATTCCATTGTCTTCGGTTTCACTTAGCACTCTACGAGCTTGTTCTTCAGTTATAGACTGGTAAAACTCTACATTTACTGCTATAGCATGACCAATAAAAACGGGCACCCTCACGCAAGTTGAAGTCACTTTAATATCTTCCCCTAAGATTTTTTTTGTTTCCTCTTGCATTTTCCATTCCTCTTTTGTGGAGCCATCTTCCATGAATTCTCCTATGTGAGGAATACAATTAAATGCTATTTGCTTAGGAAATATCTCGGGTTTTTTGGTTTCATTCATAAAGATCTTTTTTGTCTGATGATAAAGTTCATCCATTGCTGCTTTACCTGCGCCAGAGGTCGATTGATAAGTTGAAGCAACAATTCTCTTTATTTTTGCCTTTTGGTGTAATAAGTGCAGTACTAGCAACATCTGTATTATAGTACAGTTTGGATTGGATATTATGTTGTGGTTTTTGTATTCCATGATTTTTCCTTTATTAATCTCTGGAATGATCAGCGGTACACCTTCTCTTATCCTGAAATGGAAACTGTTATCTATTACGATACATCCTGCCTCAGTTGCGACTGGCACGTATTTTTCAGAAACATGAGCTCCAGCGCAGAAAATGGCTATATTGACTCCAACAAAGTCATAATCTTCAAGACATGAGACAGTTAGTTCTTCATCACCAAAACTTATCTTTTTTCCCTTTGATTTTTTTGATGCGAGTACTATAATAGAATCTATCGAAATTTTTTCTTCGTCTTGAAACTCAGCAAGTATATTCAGTACCTCGCGTCCTACTCTTCCTGTTGCTCCAACAACAGCAATTTTATGTCCCATATAGATGAACCTCTAACTTAAAGTTATATTATATTTTCACCGACAAAATTTACAATTGTTTTAATATTTTTACTTGCAATTAACTATAATTTAGTTATTCTTATGCAAGATTAGTAATATTACGTGGTAAAGTGAGAGATGAGCAAAAAATATGATGAAACTAAGGTTAAACCTGCAACATCTACACCTCAAGGACCTAAGGGAACCAATGAGTCAAGAATTCAAGTGACAAGAAGGAAATTTCCGAATTTTAATGATGAAAGGTATTCTGTAAAAACTGTTAAAACACGGTTTCTGGAAACAGGACAACAGCCTTCAAAGCTAAGGAATTTCTTAAAATTAATACCAATTATAGGAAAGTCCTTAGCAAAAGTTTTCACGCCCGAAAAAATAGAAATTATCAGCAACCCTATATATGAAAGCAGGGAGGCATACGAAGCATATAAAAGGTCACGAAACAAATACTATAGTGAAGCGAAAGGTGAGGCAAAAATAATTCGCACGGGTGGTAAGCACGAGAAAGGAATAAGCAGTAAAGTTAAGCAGGGTAGTGTTGAACGAGTGGAACATGAGAAAAGTCGTGATTCATAAGTATCTTATCTAAAAAGCCCCTAGCTGTGCTTTTGTTGCGTAGCAAGTGGAGTTACACCAGTCCCTACCACACAAGGAACGAGCAGATAAAAGTGGAAAAAGCTACCCAATAGAAATGAAAAAAACTACTTGACAATCGCCACTAGTCCCCTTACAATGGAATTGTGGGTGTTTTAGGCTTAAAATTTATCTTTAATCTTGTATTAAATGACAAAAGCACAGTATAAAACAAGGCGTGTTATGTTTAATTTTTGCAGCATGGACACTGCATGTCTTTATAAATTTTTGTCTACATTAGCTGGACCTCGCTTATTAAGCGATGTAAGAGAGAACCGGACGCCAAGTTTTTGAGAGAACAGTAAACAACTCACATCACGGGGTTTCTTTTGTCTTTTTTCTTAATTAGTTAAAAATTTAACCAATCCCATTTTTTTCACAAAAAAATTGCTTGACAAGTTTTGACATTCCCCTTATCATAAAATTATGGGTATTTACAACCCCAAGGTCAGCTACTTGTCAAGTGTATAGAGCATTAACGCCAAGTTATTAAAATAGATATTGACCAGGGTTTCTTTTGCTTTTTTTTTCGTTTAGCTTAGGTTATGCAACGTGTCTACTCTCTGTTTCACCATGAAACAATTGAATTGACTTTATATGAACAATCAGTATAACTTAGTTAACTTATATTGACTCTTTCGTCTAGTGGTTAGGACACCACCCTTTCACGGTGGTAACACGGGTTCAAATCCCGTAAGAGTCACTCGTCATGTTTTATGAGCTCCTCTTTATAGTACTTTTAGCACAACGCAAATCCGCCACGATAGCCTATTTTAATCGCCTATACATAGGACCTTTTGCTTCTAACTACTTACCCAAAGTTTACCATTTTCTTTCCATAATCTGTTAATTCTCCACTACTTTTCTCAAAAAGTTAGATACTTTTTCGCTATTTTGAGAAAAGTAAATAAATGCATTTGTTGTGACGCTAAAGACGACCTGTTTTTGCATAAACATGGTTGATCTAGTTAAGATCTAATTCGATATTAAAGAAGCGTAGAGTAGTACACCTCACCTGCAGCACACTACCCGCATTTTTACTTTTTCACATTCAGCCTACATAGTAGCCATAACGAAACCTTCCAGGTTAACGGCATTGTGATCTACTGATTATCTCAATATCACTACCGTCAAAACGTAAAGAGCCCAGTGACTGGTTAAGCGATATTGGCGGTCGTACTTCACCAAACCTACTGCCTGGACATGTAGTTTGATCATTGGCAGCAGCTTGTTCTCTATTACGTCTTTTTTCTAATGAAGTGAGAATACGTTTCTCTGCATCTCCTCCATCAATTTTGTTATACTGTAAGTCAAATTTAATAAGACGTATAAGATTACTATTAGCTAAGGCTTCTACACCTTTATCACCAATTCTGTTCGCAATTAAATTAAGTAAAGTAAGACGTATAAGGTTACCATCGGCTAAGGCTTCCGCACCTTTGTCACTAATGCTGTTACGCCCTAAATAAAGATAAGTGAGGTTTGAAAGATTACCATTAGCTAAAGCCTCTGCACCTTTTTCATCAATTTCATTGCACCCTAAATCAAGTGAGGTAAGATGTGTAAGCCTAGCTAAGTAATGTGTGTGTTATTTTGTAAAAAGCCTACTAGTTCTTTTATATTAACTTTAGCCCATGATATTTCTAAAGCGTTACCTTTTACATACTGGTTGAAATTCATTTTACCCTCCCATTATCATATTATGAAAACACCTTAGATGGCATTCCAGTAGCTGTCAACTACTTTATGTGATGCTAAATTATATAAGATTTGTATGTAAAGAAGCTCACATACCTCTTTTCTAAGCAGCTTTTTTTGTCGAGCTGTAGAGCCTCCCGAGCTGTTCACTCCATAATATCGGTATCTTGTTTTTCTTGAAGTTTATCAATTTTAGATGGTCTGGTTGGGATTCAATATGTCTTCTTGTAAAAATTTGGCTTATCTTTTACATCTAAACAGCATTAACACGATTTGGTTTTTTGTAGATGAGTGATTCAATAGGAATTACCCTATTGAATTCTGTGATATTATTTTTTGTAACACTGTTATAAACATCATAGTAAGGGAGGCTGGAGGAATTTGCTAAGTGGTTTTTCTATGCTACCGTGTTGCGCAACTGCTTTGCTTGCTTTGGCCATATATTTATATAAAATTAAAATAAATCAGAACCATAAATTGGATGTTAACAAGATTCGCTCCAAGCCCAACTGGCTATCTCCATGTAGGAAACGTTCGCACTGCACTCATTTGCTGGATGTACGCACGTAGTCAAAACGGAAAGTTTCTACTTCGTTTTGATGATACTGATCTCCAGCGTTCAGACGTTAAATACGTAGACAGCATCATACAAGACTTGAGATGGGTTGGTATAGATTGGGATTCAAACTTTAAACAGTCAGAGCGTTTTGAGCGCTACAATGAGGTGTTTTTGCAGTTAATAAAAGAAGGGCATATTTATGCGTGCTATGAAACAAGAGAAGAACTAGACATTAAACGCAAACTACAGCTAAAACAGGGCCTACCACCAGTATATGACAGGAGCGCATTATTTCTCACTGAGCAAGAGAAAATTCGTTATGAACAGGAAGGGCGAAAACCACATTTTAGATTTAAGTTGGATAGAAGCGAAGTTGTTAACTGGAATGATGAAGTTAAAGGTGAAATAAACATTGCAACAAGTCACACCAGTGATCCCATAGTAAAAAGAGAAGATGGAATTTACACATATATGTTACCTTCTGTTATTGATGATGTTGACTTTAATGTAACCCATGTTGTACGTGGGGAAGATCATGTAACTAACACCGCAGTGCAGATACAAATGATTCAAGCATTAAAGGCGAAAATTCAGACGTTTGCTCACCTTCCTCTGCTACATTTTGATGATAGCAAGATATCAAAACGCAAAGGTGGACTGGATATCAAATCCATCAAAGAAGATGAAATTGAACCAATGGCACTAGCTAGTTATTTAGCAAAACTTGGAACTTCAGACCCTATCGAGGCTCATGCTAGCATTCAGTCTTTAATTGACTCATTTGGCATTGAAAAATTTAGCTCAGCATCTGCGCAGTTTAGCTTAAGTGAAGTGTATAAGC
>JAITFM010000084.1 GCA_031281335.1 Rickettsiales bacterium
TTATAAAGACATGCAGTGTCCATGCTGCAAAAATTAAACATAACACGCCTTGTTTTATACTGTGCTTTTGTCACTTAATACAAGATTAAAGATAAATTTTAGGCCTAAAACACCCACAACCCTATTGTAAGGGGACTAGTGGAGATTGTCAAGTAGTTTTTTTTGTTTCTGTTGAACCCAACCGCGCTGCCAAAAATTGGTTTTATTATATGGTTATGCAAGAAGTCTAGCGCTTTCTGCTTATAATTGCAGGTTTGAGCCAATTTATCATGCTATTCTATTTGCCCTCCCAATAACGCAAGTTAGTATTAATTTGATGCATTCCCTCAAAAGAACCCTCTAAGTTTTTTAGCACGGCTTGGATGTTTTAATTTACGTAGTGCTTTTGCTTCTATTTGCCTAATTCTCTCACGTGTTACGTTAAAGATTCTTCCTACTTCTTCTAAGGTATGTTCTTTTCCATCTTTACCAAGACCAAAGCGCATTCTGAGAATCCTTTCTTCCTTTGGCGTTAAAGTTGCAAGAACATTAGTTGTAATACCACGCAAGTCAGCAAGTATTGCAGCATCTTCTGGCTTTGAGACTCGTTTGTCTTCTATGCAATCACCAAAAGTACTACTATCATCTTTTCCCGTTGGAGCTTCAAGACTTACAGGGTCCCTTGCTATTTTCATAACTTTGCGTATTCTTTCTAGAGGCATTCCAAGTTCCGTACTCAATTCCTCTAATGTAGGCTCTCTTTCCATCTCATGAGTTAATTTTCTTAGTGTCCTGTTGATTTTGCTGATAATTTCTACCATATGAACCGGTATTCTAACTACTTTAGACTGCTCAGGTATTGCTCTAGTGATTGATTGCCTTACCCACCAAGTTCCGTAAGTTGAAAACTTGTATCCGCGTTTGTAATCAAATTTATCCACGGCCTTCATAAGACCAATATTGCCTTCTTGTATCAAATCAAGCAAAGCAAGACCCCTGTTTGAATATTTTTTAGCGATGGAGACTACTAACCTTAAATTAGCTTTAACCATTTCCTGTTTTGCTTCGGAGACTTCTCGCTCATGTTTTTGTATTCTTTTGATTAACTCCTTAAATTCCTGCACGTTATCTTCTTGTATATATTGCTTGATATTATTCACAGAGCGGGCTATGCACTCAGAGTTACCTTCTATAAATCTTGTACATTTGATTTTTAATTCTTCTGTAAGAAAAGATTTATTTTCATTGGCCTTTAAAAAACTTGTCCCTTTTAACTCACACTTTAAAAGCACTTCATTATAAACTTTGTAGAAACTTTCCCTGTCAATATCATATTTTCTAGCCTCAGAAATAAGATTGGCTTCCTCAAGCATTATAGACTTGTTTATATTATAGAGTTTTTGTGTAATTTGAGTGACAGCAGCGTCACTTAATTTAATTTGTAACGCTATAGACCATATTTGATTGTATAAATCTTCATATTCTGATTCGCTAGGGGAATTTTTTCTTAGTGTCGATGCTTCATTTGCTAAAGTAATTATCTCATCTAGTGCAACTATGACCTTGGGCAACAAGTCGCTTTCCATTTCAAGAATAGAAACATTTAAATTTGCTGAGTTTATGTCTTCGTTACTACTTTCTTGTTCATCATCACCCTTTTTATTACCTGTTTCATCATCTTTGCAGTGCTCATCATCTTTGGCATCTTCAGAATCCCCAAAGTCTTCGGCACTTTCTTCGCCATCCTCTTTGGGTATTGTATTAAAATCAGAATTATAAATTGCATCTAGGTCTATAATTTCTCTCAGTAAGAGAGCTCCGCTACTCAAATCATCACGCCATGCTTTTATCATTTTTAGTGTTACTGATATTTCAATTATTGCACGCAACATGTTATGCTTTTCAGATTCAATTTTTTTTGCTATCTCGATTTCATCTGCCCTTGATAGAAGCTTTACGGAGCTCATGTCTTGTAGATAAACTCTTACCGGATCGTCGTTTTGTACTAAAGTTGTGGCAGCATTTGACAATGTATCATCGTCATCGAGTTTGCTATCATCATTGTTGGCAGAAGTATCTTCTTCATCTTCGCTGCTCTCAAGTACATTAATTCCAGAATCTTGCAATATAGATATAGTATCATCTATGAAGTCAGATGATAAATTTTCGTCTGACAGTTTATCATTTATATCATCAAGAGTAATAAAACCACCCTTTCTTATACTTTTGGTCACTAGATCCCTTATGATTTTTTTCTTACCTTCTGCATTATTAATAGTTGACATCATTACCTTTATATTTAAAACTTTATCTCTTATTAGTAAATAGGCTTACAACGAGTAAGCCTATAGTTTAATTTTTAGCCTGTAGCTATCTGTTACTTCATATAGTTTAAGATACTGTTAACTCACATATGTTGGTTTTGGTCAATTATTCCATATTTTTCTTCTATTTTTACTGCTATAGACAACCCAACTGAAAATGTTGCAATACCAACTACTATGGCAGTGAGCATTAAAACATGCGGTATAGGATTGCTATATAAATAAAAATTTGAAACTAGTATAGGAGGCAAAGAGCTTTTTATATATCCTAAAGATATGTAGAATAACAGAACAGATGCTTGGAAAACATTTACCCCTATCATTTTCTTGATTAGATTTTTATCATTTATGATAGTATACAAACCTAGCATCATTAATATAATAGTAATTGTATAATTATATAAAGTCATTATTTTTTTACACGAGCAAAACTTACATATACGATCAACATGGAGGAGCAGACAGTAAGTGCTACACCCAGTTCCACCAAGAAAATACCAAATTTTTGACCGGTAACATTGTTGGTTAATAGTATATCATAAGATAAAAAACTTTTGCCAAATAAAACTGTTGCAATACCTGTTCCCCCGTAGATTAAAATACCTAGCATATTGGTAAGTTTAATTACGGAATAGGGTATTGCTTTTAAAGTCACGGATATACCAAATAACATTGAATGTAGTATTATTCCGGAAGCAATAATTATTCCAGCTTGGAACCCACCACCTGGAGTGTAGTCGCCGTGAAATTGTATATATAAGGCAAATAGGATAATAAAAGGCACCATTAAAAATGTTACTACATTTAATACCGGATCTTTAATCATTTTCTTTTTCTTCCTTTAATGTTAATGTTATACAAAGTGCGGCAGTAAAGACTACTATAGTTTCCCCAAATGTATCATAACCACGAAAGCTTGCTAAAATAGCCGTCACTATATTAGGAATACCAACAACTTTTTCAGTATTTTCTATATAATAAGGAGCAACGTGCAAGTGGATTGGAGCATCATGGCTGCCAAAATCCGGCAATTGAGTTATAAAGTGTGATAAGAATACAGTCAGAAATAAAATAAAAAAAAGTGTTATAGGGTTGTGAGATAAATTTACTTTATGGTTTTTTATCAAAGAAAGCGCAGCAAACATAAAAACTGTACTGAGCCCTGCACCAACTGAAGCTTCAGTAATTGCAACATCAGGTGCGTTCATAATTAAATACATAAGTGCAATGAGTGAACTAAATGCACACATTAGAATGCCACTGACAACTAAGTGTTTTGAAAGAACTATAAAAACCATAACCGTAAGTAATAGCAAAAGTAATGTTACATTCAATATTTCTAGCATCTTAACCTTCTTTAATAGTTTTTCCCTTACTTTTATAATAAGTGCACGCTAAAATATAGCTGTTAGTTGAGTTAGCTATCCATACTATAAGGATCAATAACATTATTTTAACAGTATTGATTGAAAATTCATTTTGCAGAGCAAAACCAATCAACAATAACATTGCGCCGCTGGAATCTATAATACCTACTGCATGTAACCTAGTATAAAAATTAGGAAATCTGATTGTCCCTATGGTTGAAATGATTACTAAACAAATACCTAAGAATATGAAAATAGGTCCTATCATAAATTATCAAAGCAACATTAACCTCATTAGTGCTATAGTTGATACAAAACTAATACTAGCGTACAAAAGTGCTATATCAAGCAAAAAGAAATCGTTCAGAATAATCGACATTGCTGTTATAAGTAAAACTGCTTGTGTCGAAAAATTGTTAAACGCTAGCACCTTGTCGTAAATATCGCTCAGTTTGGATACTATACGGCATAGCATTACACTAATACAAAGCAGCAGCATATAAACAGTAACGTAAATCATCTATAAATTACAAACTTCAGTAGTGCTCTGCTCGATCTACTCTTCATTATCTACTTCATCATCTATTTCCTCACTGTCTTGATCGTCTATTTCGGTTTCTACCTCATCATCCTGAATATCAACACTTTCTCGATCCACATCGGAATCTATGTTAAACTGGTTATCAGAAAAATTTAGTAGTTTTTCTAGCTTACTCGTATTATTGCTGTAAGCATTACTCATATTTCCTTTCATATATTCCTTGCATCTGCTTACCAAAAGGCTAAATAATTTATGAGTATCTACCTGTCTTTCTGCTATTTCGTATAAAGAAATGATGGTATTCTTGTGACCCTTAAACTTAGCTGCATCAATTGGACTACTTGCCCCTGTATTCAAGTCATGTATCCTCTGACTCGCCAATAGAGCTAATTTAAAACGGTTATTCACCCGCTCTGTGCATTTTTCTATAACAGATTCAGCCATAAAATACTACCTTAATAAGTTTTATACTGTATCACAAAAAACAAAATGTCAACTTCTCTATTGAGATTCAGCTTCATGTTTTGCCTTTTCTTCTTCAGATTTTACTGTTTGGTTCTCTGTTATTATAATTATTATTCCAAAGCCTAATTTTTTGAGGAATCCTAACAATCGCTCTAGAGAGAAACCGTCTGTTTTGCCATTTTTAATTTGTGATATCTTTGGCTGGTCAACACCTAGTTTTTCTGCTGCATGGGCTTGAGTCCAACCGTTTTCTCCTATAAATTTGCTAATTATGCTAAGTAACTTCTTTTTTATTTCTACAAAGCACAAACCATTGTCTAATGATATTATTATTTCCATAATCTTTTTACACCCACTATCAAAAACTTTGTAAGACATTACAACATAAATTTGATATCTCAAAGTATTAATATCATATAGTTTGTACTAAATAATTATAGATATTAATATATAAAGCTTTAAACTGATTGCATGTTAATATTCTTATCAAATTTATTTTAATCTTAATTATTGTTTTACCTAAAAAAATTGTTCATAGCAAGAGGAATGGAAATTGCAAAGCTAAAATAGTCACTTTGTAAATTCATATTACATAAGAAGTTTATATCTCTATTTTACGAGAATGCTATATATTATATTCATGATGTAATTCAAATATTTGTTGCTTTTTAGCTGAAACACTATTTAGTTAGTAAATAAAATTATGTTGAATATGGCAGGAATAAGAAAAGAGGTTGCTGTAATTATGGGAAGTGAATCAGATTATAGCACCATGGCTCATGCTGTTGATATGTTAAAAGAGCTAGAAATTTTGTATGATATATTTATAATATCTGCACATAGGACGCCAGAAAGACTCTTCGATTTTGCTAAAGCTGCACAAGAAAAAGGTTTTAAGGTTATTATAGCTGGTGCAGGGGGGGCAGCTCATTTACCTGGTATGGTTGCGTCGCTTACTTATTTACCTGTTATCGGCGTTCCTGTGCATAGTAAACAATTAAATGGGCTGGATAGTCTATTGTCTATAGTGCAAATGCCAAAGGGTGTACCGGTTGCAACAATGTCCATAGGAGAAAGTGGAGCATATAATGCTGCCATTACCGCCGCATCTATATTGTCGATTTCTAACAGTGAAATTGCAGGTAGGTTAAAAAAATGGAGAGAGAAACAGACCAAAGGAGTAAAGGAAAAACCGGGTTCATGGTAAATTTATGGCAATAATTCTTTTAGATACAAAAACTATAAACCGTATAGCAGCGGGAGAAGTAATTGAGAGACCAGCAAGCGTAGTGAAGGAATTAG
>JAITFM010000028.1 GCA_031281335.1 Rickettsiales bacterium
ACTCTATCTTCATCATCAGAAGTTCGACCACTAACATCACTGCATGAAGATATACCACTATCCCCCGAGTTGCGGCGTTGTTTGCTGGGAGTGCTAGCGCTTACATGAATGTTAATATCGCCAGCTTCCATAAGTTTTTGCATTGTCGGACCAAATGTTCTTCCAAGATTGCTACTCACTGTTTTATTACTATCATTTGCTTGAAAATGAGGTGCATTTCGCTCAAAAATTGCTTTCATTCCAGCAAATTTAGTTTGGTGAGACTTCGGAGGAACAGGTGGGGCAATCATGCCTTTTGAGTTTTTATTTCTAGGAAAAATTTTTGGATTATCTTTTTCTACTGTAGTATTCATTTTTTTACCTCTAAACCTATTAACTAATAAAATTATAAGGTTATAGGTATTAATTTTGTAATAATAAAGCTAGCAGGAAACTGGACTGTACAATCCACCGCAGAGATTGCGAAGATAAATAGCTTTAATCCTACAATAATGGTGTTGAAAGAATTCGTCAGTAGTTTTTATAGCTCTTGTGACTTAGAAAACCAGTGTCGGAGCACTGGCTCATGATTACTCCCACTCAATAGTTGCTGGTGGTTTGGAAGTTAAGTCATATACAACCCTATTTACTCTGGAAACGTTATTAACGATTATGCTGCTAACATTCTGCAGAAAATCCCAAAATACTAACGAATGCTGACTCTTATTCTCAAATGGAAATGCATCAGCCGTCATGCCATCAGACGATGTTACAGCTCTCAAAGCACAAACATATCCATATGTGCGATTATCTCCCATAACCCCCACAGTTTTTATTGGCAACAGTACAGCAAAAGCCTGCCATATCTTATCACACAGATCGTAATTTTTCATTGTGTTGATATATATTTCATCTACCTCTTGCAATATTCGCACCCTTTCTTCATCTACTTCACCTATGATCCTCACTGCAAGTCCAGGTCCAGGAAACGGATGTTGAAATATTATCTCGTCTGAAAGACCAATTTCTTTTCCAAGCAGCCTTACTTCATCTTTAAAGAGGTAGCGTAAAGGTTCTACTAGCTTCAGATTCATCTTTTCCGGTAATCCACCAACATTGTGATGAGATTTAATTGTACTAGCATTCCCTGAAGCGTGCCCTGACTCAACTACATCGGAGTAGATGGTGCCTTGCATTAAAAAATCCACATCACCTATTTTTTTCGCCTCTTCTTCAAACACTTCAATGAAAGTATTGCCGATAATCTTTCGCTTTTCTTCCGGATCAGTTATTCCCTTTAACCTACTCAAAAATAAGTTTGATCTGTCAACGTAGTTTATCGGAATCTCTTTCAACATAGCAATGGTTTGGTCTTTGCGTAACAACCCAGTGTCGATAAAAATACAGTTCAATTGTTTTCCTATAGCTTTATACGTGAGAGTTGCTGCAACACTTGAATCAACACCGCCACTTACTGCGGCAATTACCTTTCTCTTCCCTACTAAATTTTTGATTTTTTCCTTCTGCTTTTCAACAAGTGACTTCATTGTCCAGTCTCTTTCACAATTTGCAATATCCAAGAAGTTAGAGAGCAATTTGCTGCCATTTGTTGTAGGTTTAACTTCAGGATGAAATTGAGTACAGTATATTTTGCGCTGCTCATTGGCAATTATAGCGATTGTTTGATTTATCACACCCGATGCAACAACAGTAAATCCCTGCGGTATAGTTTCAACACTGTCTGCGTGATTCATCAGCACATCCACTTCGGAATTGACTTCCCACGTATCCTTTATAATGGGGGATTCTTTTAGTATTTTGATCTTAGTTCTACCAAATTCTTGTTTGAATTCCTTTTTTACTTTTGCTCCAAAATAATGACAAATGAGTTGCTGCCCGTAGCATATTCCAAGTATAGAAACGTTTGTTGTCTCGTTAAGTTTTATAATTTCATGTACTACTTCACTTGCCTCAGGACAACTGTCATTTACAGATTGTGGTCCTCCAGAGAAAATAAACCCATTGAACTTCGATATTGTTTCAAAACCGATGTTGCTTGGAAATATCTCACAATAAACGCTCATTTCCCTTATTTGTCTTGCGATAAGCTGTGTAAACTGTGAACCAAAATCAATAATAGCAATTGCTGACAACGTGCCCCTCCATATTATTTAAAGCAATTTCTGATAATAAAGAAAATAATGGAGCAAGTAAACTAAGACCTCTTTAAACGCTTTAACGGATGGTCTAAACGTTACTATTTTGAGCTGATAGAAATCTTGCACGGCGATAGCTCAGAGTTCTTAGTCCTTCTTTGGGGTCAAGACATACCTTGAAGCAGTCCCAACCATTATAGCTTCCACCACCAGCCAGTATTCTACATGCTGTGGATAAAGACTTAGCCTCAACCACTTTTCCAGTTTTGTTGTCTACAAACTTATCCACTCCCTCAACTCTAACTTCGTATTTCTGGCCACTATTTGGGCGATCCCATACAAGTATTTTACCTATAAATAGCGCTTTGATAACTTCTTCATTTTGCGTTAAGCCATCATCAACGTGTGTAACTTTGTCAGGTTTACTAACTTTGGACGCATCTAGCGGTTTGTTGCCTAACATGTTATTTAACACCTTGTATACTATATATGTTACAACCTCGTTTTTAACTTCCTCTGCTCTTTTATCTACATATTTTTCTACTTCACTGCGCACATGATTCTTTAAACTGTCAAGAAAGTTTTGCAAGTCGAGTAAAGTTAATTCAGACGTTTCCATAAACCCCCCAGTTCTATTATTATCCCAATAATACATCTAGTATACTAAAATATCTTTAAGAAGGACGACTTAAAATTCCAGACACTTAGGTAGCTAATGTTAGCTACCAATATCGTATCTGAAGAAACCTCCTGGCCATTCTAAAAAGTTCAGTGCCGAGTACACTTTACTTTTAGCTTCTTCTATACTGCTTCCTTCCCCTACTATATTGAGCACTCTCCCACCATCGGAAACTAAGTTACCGCTCTCATCCAACTGAGTACCAGCATGAAATACCAGTATACCGGGAATACTCTCAATTTTATCCAATCCTCTAATTATTTCTCCTGTTTTATAATCACCTGGATAACCCTTACTTGCAACAACTACACAAACTGTAGATTTGTTAGTAAGCTCCACCGTTTTGGCACTCAACTTTCCTTCTGCAACTGATAACATTAATTTTAATAAGTCACAATTTTCATCAAATCTAGGCAAAATAGATTGTATCTCCGGGTCACCGAATCTAACATTATACTCGAGAAGTTTAGGGCTATCCTTGCAAATCATCAAACCAGCAAAGAGCACTCCTTTATAGGGTGTTCCCATATTAGTCAGTGCTTGAATTGTCGGATATATTATTCTTTGGATAATTTTTTGTTCCATATCCTTACTTATAATTGAAGGCGATGAGTATGCCCCCATACCTCCGGTATTTTGATCTTCATTGTTTTCATTAGCTCTTTTATAATCCTTTGCACATCCAAGGGTTGCCACTTTTAACCTGTCAACAAAAGCAAAAAAGCTTACTTCCTCTCCAACTAAAAATTCTTCTATGACTATCTCTTCACCTGATTCACCAAATTTTTTCTCTACCAACATTGAATCTATCGCCGAAAAAGCTTCGTTTTCTGTGTTGCATATTATTACGCCTTTCCCTGCTGCAATTCCATTTGCTTTCACTACAAGTGGAAACTTTATTTTATTGCTGCGTACAAAGTTTTTAGCTAATTCCTCATCAACAAAACACTCATACTTGGCAGTTGGTATACCATATTGTTTACATAATCCCTTGGTGAAAGACTTTGATGCCTCAAGCTTCGCAGCTGCTCGACTTGGAGCAAAAACATTTATTCCCTCTGCAACTAGGTTGTCAGCAAGCCCATCAATTATTGGTTGCTCTGGACCAATAACAACTAATTCTATATTTTCTCTCTTGCAAAATTGTGTAATATCAATTGAGTTTCGGATATTTATATCCACAAGAATCCCAAGATTTTCCATAGCTCGGCGGCCAGGAGTGATATATAACCCAGTTAAGATAGGAGATTTTTTTAGAGCCCAAAGTAAAGCATGTTCACGCCCACCAGAACCTATAACCAGAACCTTCATCTTTAATTTCCTCGTTTTTTTGTATGTTAAAACTATTATTTGCTTATAACAGTATCATTACTCATATATTTTTGCAACACGTTTGGTATTGTAATCGACCCGTCAGGATTCTGATAATTCTCCATTATGGCAATAATCGTTCTTCCTATAGCTAAAGCCGAGCCGTTTAAAGTGTGAACATATTTTTTCATCTTCTTGTCAGCTTCTAAAAAGTATTTAGTGTTCATTCTTCTTGCCTGAAATGCACCACAATTTGAGCAACTTGATATCTCTCTATATTTATTTTGCTCAGGCAGCCACACCTCTATGTCATAAGTTTTTTGTGCGGCGAAGCCCATATCACCACTACATAGCAGCATCACCCTGTACGGCAATTCCAATTGTTTCAATATCTCTTCAGCGACACTT
>JAITFM010000031.1 GCA_031281335.1 Rickettsiales bacterium
AGGAAAAAATGCGAAACCTGGGGAAATCACTATGGCTCATAATGGAGTGTTGTTCCTTGATGAATTGCCAGAGTTTCCAAGACTCGTGCTTGATTCCCTACGCCAACCACTTGAAGATAGAAAAGTTGCTATTGCAAGGATTAACGCCCACATTACTTACCCAGCGCATTTTCAACTAATTGCTGCGATGAATCCCTGCAGGTGTGGTTACTTGGGAAATGCGAATAGGTCATGCAACAAAGCTCCACGATGTGGCACAGATTATAGGAACAAAATATCAGGACCATTGCTTGATAGAATAGATATATGCATCGAAATGCCAAACATCAGTATACTTTCTCCTGAAATTTATTCAGAAGGAGAGAGTACTGACAAAATCAGAGAAAGAGTAGTAGCAGCAAGGAGAATTCAGGCTGAGCGCTACAGCAAATTAAGTATTAGCTGCAACTCAGAAGTAAGTGGTGAAGCATTGAATAAATTCACTAAGCCAGACCAAGCAGGGTTAGAGCTACTAAAGCACGTGCTAAAAGAAAACTATATTTCCGACCGAGGCTACACACGCGTATTGAGAGTTGCAAGAACCATTGCAGACCTTGCAAAAAGTGAAGAAGTAAAAAGAGCACACATTGCTGAAGCTCTCAATTACAGAATAAGAGCGTATTAATAAATTAATTTGCTTAACAGAAGATTTTTCTTATTATATATTACCCTTAATAAATAAAGATTTAACATATTGTGTTTTAGGAGTAGAGTTATGACAGATAACAGTTTTGGTAAAGTGAATAAGTTTGGTATCGTGGAAGATACCGGGTATTTTCAGGCTATAGGGTTGGCGTATAAAAAGCAGACAGGTCTGGATTCAGGAATATTTGGAAAGGCTTGGGCCGGGGTAAAGTCACTGGTTTATGGTACAGTCAATTATGCATGTCACCATCCGTACAAGATAGCTGCAGTTGTTGGTGTGGTTGTAGTAGTTCCGCTTATGGCTGCTTATTTTTTAAGCCCAGCTTATGCAGATTTTGTTAATACAACAGCAGCATCAACTTACGCTGGTATGATAGCAGGAGGCAAGGGATTATATGCACTTGCAGTTGCTAATCCGGTATTTACTGGTCTGCTAACTGCTGCAATAGTGGGAGTTATTGGTACTTTTATATATTTGAACTATAGTAAAGCAAACCGAATTGGGGAACAAGCAGACAAAATTGAGAAAATAAAAGGAGCTGTGTTAGAAGCTTGTGAAAAAGATGATCAAGGCAAGCCTAAGCTACAAGAAGATGGAAAGCTTCAAAAGGATGATAATAAGCTTTCAACATGTGTGGACAAAATTATGGAAGTGCTTGCTCTGAAGTCAACACCAGGACAACAGGTATAACCATAAAGAAAAATTAAGATAGTTTCAACAAGGTAAAGGGATAGGTTTCTATCCCTTTTTATAAACGTTTTCTATTTCTTGATCTGGTCCAATAACGCTATCTGAAGGTCTAGTAATCGTTGTATCTACGGTACTTATAAAGTTAAGAATAAGTAATCTTATTTACTGTTTATGCCTACAGAAGTGAAAAGTGTTTGCATATTGTTAAAAAAGCAGTAACTTATTATCAAGTGAATTCACTAAATTTGGGAAATTTAAATGTCAATTGACCTTAGTCTGCCAGAATTACCTATATTGCACCCAAGGATTACCGTTGTGGGGGTGGGTGGTGCTGGCGGAAACGCTGTGAATAACATGATCCAATCCAATTTGCAAGGGGTGAATTTTGTTGTAGCAAATACTGATGCTCAAGCGCTAGAGAAGTCATTGTGTGATAAAAAAATTCAGCTAGGTATTAACTTAACTAAGGGACTTGGGGCTGGTGCTTTGCCTGATGTTGGCAAAGGTGCGGCGGAAGAATCAATTGATGAGATTATGGAGCATATAAAAGATAGTCATATGCTTTTCATCACGGCAGGAATGGGTGGTGGCACTGGAACAGGTGCAGCACCAGTAATTGCGAAAGCAGCAAGAGAAGCAAGAGCTGCAGTTAAGGATAAGGCGTTAAAAGAAAAAAAGATACTGACTGTTGGAGTTGTAACCAAGCCATTTGGCTTTGAAGGTGTGCGTCGTATGCGCATTGCAGAACTTGGACTTGAAGAATTACAAAAATACGTAGACACTCTCATTGTCATCCCAAACCAAAACTTGTTTAGAATTGCCAATGAGAAAACCACATTCTCTGATGCATTTAAACTTGCTGATAATGTCCTGCATATTGGTATCAGAGGAGTGACTGATTTAATGGTCATGCCGGGGCTCATTAATCTTGATTTTGCTGATATAGAAACAGTGATGAGCGAAATGGGCAAGGCAATGATTGGTACTGGAGAAGCAGAGGGAGAAGATAGGGCAATTAGTGCTGCAGAAGCTGCAATATCTAATCCATTGCTTGATAATGTGTCAATGAAAGGTGCACAAGGAATATTGATTAACATTACAGGTGGCGGAGATATGACTCTATTTGAAGTTGATGCTGCAGCAAATAGAGTACGTGAAGAAGTAGATGAAAACGCAAATATAATATTCGGTGCTACCTTTGATCAAGCAATGGAAGGAAAAGTTAGGGTTTCTGTTCTTGCAACTGGTATTGATAGTGGCACTGTTTGTGATGACAAGTCAGAAACTCCGTCTGTGAATCAAAGCGAGACTTCAGAGAAAGAAAAGTTCAAGTGGTCCTATAGCCAAACTCCAGTACCAGAAACAAAACCAGCTGAACAAGTAAATGAAGGAGTTAAGTGGAGCAACAATATCTATGATATACCAGCTTATTTAAGAAAAAAGAAATAATGAAATTTTGGCTGCTTAAGTCTGAGCCAAGTGAATATTCATGGCAAGAAATGGAAAAGGAGAAGGTAGCTAAGTGGGGTGGTGTATGCAACTATCAAGCTCAAAGCTATATGAGAGCTGTGAAATTAGGTGATTCTGCGTTTTTTTATCATACAGGTAAAGAAAAAGCGGTATTTGGGATAGTTGAGGTCTTTAAAGAATATTACCTCGTTAACGACTCCAAGTTTGGACTGGTAGACGTGAAATTTTCCAAGCCTTTGAGTAATCAAGTAACGTTAAGTGATATAAAACGAAACCCACTTTTAAAAAACATGGCCATATTAAAACAACCGCGCTTATCAGTTTCTCCAGTCTCAGAAACCGAATGGAATGAAATAATAAGAATAAGTGAATGTTAGAAGTAAATATTCTTGATGAGAGGTGGCACAGCATTACAAGGGATCCGGAGAGCTTTGTATTAGATATCATAAATGCTTCTCTGAAAGAATTAAAAATAGACCACTATAAACCAAGTATATCGATAGCTCTTGCTGATGATGATTTACTACATCGACTTAACTTAAGATTTAGAAAAATGGATAAGCCAACTAACGTGTTATCATTTCAGTGTGAGCAATTATCCAACAACTGCGATTTAGGAGACATAGCAATTTCAGTAGATACAATACAAAAAGAGTCAAATGAACACCATATATCTATCTTAGCTCACGTTGCACATATGTTAGTGCATGGGTTGCTACATTTACTTGATTACGATCACCAAAAAGAAGATGAGGAAATTATAATGAAAGACCTAGAAAGAAAAATTTTAACTTCGCTTGGCTATAATATGAGCGCGATTTAAAAGGAATTTTATAAAAAATATAGTAGAGAATGCTAAAATGTGTTATCTACAAAGCAAAAGGGTTTTTAGCTATAGACGATAAAAGGTAAGCAATATGGTCCAGTTTTCTCTGCCGAAAAATTCTAAAATTAATGAAAAGGGCAAGGTCTACCCTGTTCCTGCTAGAGTAAAAAATGTCAGAATATTTCAAATTTACCGTTGGTATGCTGATGACGAGAAAAATCCTAGAGTAGACACGTTTTTCATTGATATGGATAATTGTGGCCCTATGGTGCTTGACGCATTAATAAAAATAAAGGATGAAATAGATTCAACCTTAACTTTCAGACGTTCTTGTAGAGAAGGAATATGTGGATCTTGTGCTATGAATATTGATGGAGCCAACACTCTTGCATGTACTAAATCCATAGACGATATAAAGGATGATGTAAAGATATATCCATTACCTCATATGTATGTAATAAAAGACCTAGTTTCGGACCTAAGTCAATTTTATAAGCAATACAAGTCAATTAATCCTTGGTTACAAGCAGATAAACCTGATTTGCCAAATCAAGAGTATTTACAATCTCCTGAAGATAGAAAAAAACTGGATGGACTTTCTGATTGCATATTGTGTGCTTGTTGTTCAACTGGCTGCCCAAGCTATTGGTGGAACAGTGATAAATTTTTAGGACCAGCAATACTGCTACAGGCTTACAGATGGGTCGCTGATAGCCGTGATAATAAGACAAATGAGAGACTTGATGCCTTGAATGATCCGTTTAAGTTGTATCGTTGTCATACAATAATGAATTGCACGAAAACCTGCCCTAAAGGGCTTAATCCAGCAAAAGCAATAGCGAAAATGAAGCAGCTTATGGTAGGAAGGGAAGGAGTTTGAGGCTACCTTTTGCATTCCTCATAGGAAAAGAGTAAACCTTCTGAAGCATAGGGTATTATCAGTATCCTGAACATTTTTCCATTTGTAAGATGAATTGTGTCGTTATGCGGTCCAAATAATTTTTTGAATAATTCATGCCTTTGGTTGCTAATAGTTTGAAAGTCTTTTTGTTCTAAAAGCTTCTGAGATTCGAATAGGTAAAGTATGACTTCATGATAAGTTGGATGGGATGCCAAAAACTTTGTATCAAGTTGAAAGGTTTTTACAAAAGCATTATTATAAAACTTCAGTTTTTGATTCTTACTGTATATTGCAATAGCAATTGGTAACTCTTCGAGTAAATTTTTCTGTGCAGCTAAATAACTATCTAGTCTAGCACGTAACTCCTCTGCATCGCTAACATCTTTTCCATATATTACCGCACCACCAAAATTTTGTATTGGAATTCTAATAAAATCAAAAACCTTGCGTTCGTTTTTGCAAGTTATCACATGTTTTCCTGGTTTGGCGCTATGGGCGCTATCAGTAACAGCCAACCTCTGGGAGCTATTTATATATTTATCATAAAATAGGTTGCAAAACTTTACCTTTTTATTTTCATTATATTTTAGTATTGGAAACGGCAGAGAGTTGAAAATGCTCTTGTAGTTCTCTACTTTTTGTTTAAGCTTACTATTTTCTAACTCCAGTTCGTTAGCTTTTATCTTGCAGTCTGAGACGTTTCTTATCCACAACAGCACACCAATTATGCTATTAGAGTTGTCTATTATGCTTCTGCCATAACATATACAGTAAACTTCGCCGTCTTTTGACTTCAAGTCCAGAGTAAAAGATTTATTTACTTTTTTTGCTTCAGTAAAATTTTTAATTAAGCTTTCCGATTGCTCAAAAAAATTGACGAACTCATTAAATGAGTAAAAAACAGTATTAAGTAAAATTAGTAAGTTAGGAGAAAACTTTTCTATACGTTTTTTTGCATCCCAAATATAAAACCCATCATCCACAGTATCAATTAAGTTACTTATTATAATATTTTGATGTTGTAGGCTCTTAATTTTATTATCCACTTTCAATTTGGAATAAGAAAGAAAGAATAATATTAAAATTAATAATAAAACTACTTCATACAAAAAAAACATAGTACTTTTAAAACAGACGTAAAAATTTATAACCGCTCAACAAGGGTATGTATAAGTTGCGCTGAAGAAGTGTACAAGTAAAGATTGCCTAATATCTGAAAGCCCAACCTTTTGTAGAGGTTGACGGAAGGTTTCATACAATGCGCTACTATATATTTGCACTTAAGCTGCTGAATTATCTTGATTCTTTCTAAAACCATTTGGATACCTATTCCACGGTTTCTATGAGTCGGTAAAACTCCATCGCTATAGAAACCAGCTATGTTGTCCTGAATGCAAAAGCCGCATGTTCCAACAACTTCGTTGTTTAGTGTTGCAAGAAAAAATCTTAATCCCGAGTCTTTGTCATTATAACTCGATAATCCGCGAAAAAATGTGCTGACAATTCCAACGTTGTGATGAAAAATCTTAGAAGTACATAAATCTAACTGTTCTAAGAGGTTGCTACTATTTACAGCGTTCAACCTCAAATCTGGAACAATATCAGCAGGTAAGAGGTAGTTTTTCATGTTAAGTAAAGCTTTTTTTGGTGTGCTAACGTGTTTTATCTCACACTTTTCTAAAATGCCCTTTGTCTTTGCATGCGAATCCATTACCCATGTTGCTTCTATATTCCTTGCTCTAAGATAATCTAGAGTTCTTTGTACAGAAAGCTCGTTACATTGGTCTCCACAAAACACAAAATTGAATAATGACTCTCTAGTACCATTTATTGTAAATGTAATGTTATCAAATTCATCATGCACTTCCCACTGAGATAAGTTTGCTGTGTACAGTATATAATCCTTTAGATTTTTAGTAACCAAGCTTGAATAATAAATTTTCTTATCCTGCATACACAGACAATAAACAATAAAAGGCCCCTATGAGAACACAGGCTAAAATTGCAGCTATAATATCATCTAGCATAACGCCTAGAGGACCTTTGATATTTTTATCGATCAAATTTATAGGCCGCGTTTTTATTATATCAAAAAACCTAAAAGAAAAAAAGCACAACAGTAATAAAGGACAATTCACTTCTTGGTTTAGCAATGTTGAAATTAGAAATATTGTCAGCAATTGACCAACTACTTCGTCAATCACTACCTCTTTTGGATCATGTGAAGTCTGATAATGTTTTATGTAATTACTTGTGGACCACAATCCGATTAAGAATAAGAAAAAGATAATTGCTGCACCTAAAATTTTGTTACCTAGTATTAGAGGAACAACTGGATAAGCAGCTAAACTGCCTACAGTACCTGGCATTTTTTTTACTGTGCCAGATAGCCACCATGTTGATATCAATTTATATAAAAATTCCACAGTACACCAAACTACAAAATTAATTTACAAGAGCAGAAATAGTATCTTCTATAGATACACTTTCATACAACAATCTATAGAC
>JAITFM010000046.1 GCA_031281335.1 Rickettsiales bacterium
TGACAAAATTCAGTAAAAAACTCAGGGTATTTTTTGGCGGATTGTATCAAATTATAGCGGCTGCATGTCTTTTTCATTTTTTCTACATTCAGCCAAATCGCGCTTGAACTAAGCGTCAGTAAATTATTATAGCGCCAATTTAAAGTATTATAGAGTCAAAACTCGCTACTCGGGCTTCTTCTGCTTTTTTTCTCATTTGGTAAATTTATTAATATTTATAGCTAGTTGCAATTTATGAACGACCATTTGTTTCCACAACAAATGGTGTCATTCCAGCGCGTGACGCTGGAATCTAGGAATTTTATTAGGTTAGTGAGTATAAAAGCTATGTCAAAATACACCGTTTTATGGAAAACTGGATCCCAGTGTCGGAGCACTGGGATGACAAGAATAAGGAGGCACTGGGGTACTGGTAGGCTCAAATCACAATGTTCATGCAGTTGTGCATCACGCGTTCTGGTTTTTTATATAGCTGTACGGAAAGTCTAATAATGTTAACAAACGTTGCCTACCTGTTAGTCAATTCTTTCCATCCAAGCATTCACTTGCCTTAACATTTCAACAGAAGGCAAATCTTGTGTGCTGAGTGGTAGACGGACAGTTTTGTGTTCTATAAGCCCAATATCATGCAGGAGTGCTTTAGTGGGTATGGGGTTACTGGCAATAAATAGTGCTTTGCAGGCTTGTTGCCAAATATCTGCTGAGCTTTTTATGTTATCTTCTGTCATTTGAGCAGTTGTTTTTTTTCTAGATTCCAGCGTCATGTGCTGGAATGACAGTAGGCATCGCTTAACATATTCATGCGCTACGTGTGGCCAAATATTGGAGGCAACAGAAACCAGGCCAGTTGCACCACAAGCAGCCATGTCAAGTATCATATTGTCATCTCCACAAAAAACTTCGATGTTTGGCGCAATTTTCTTATACTCAATTAAAGTATCAACAGTGCCACTTGAATCTTTGATAGCCCAAAATTTTTCGTGGCTGGATAAGTTACGCATAGTTTCAACATGAAGATTTACTCCTGCTCTCGATGGAATGTTATAAAGCATAGCTGGCACATGTGCTATTTCAAGTAGCTTTTCGAACCATAAAGTTTGCCCCATGATTCCAGGCTTTGTATAAATTGGAGTTGTCATGAGATAGCCATGAATAGGCATATCCTTGCAAAAGTCAAGCCACTTGAGAGCCTGATGTAAACTCACTCCCGGTACGCCAACCATAATTTTCGTGTTCAATTCCAGCTTACACACGAATTCAACTAATGTACGTTTTTCAGAATCAGTGAGTGATAGGCCCTCACCTGTGCTACCTAGCAACACTACGCCATTTCCAGCTTCAGCTTGCATTGTAAGTAAACGCTGCAAACTGCGGTAATCTATGCTGTCTCCGCTACAATTAAAAGGCGTGACACAAGCAGTCCATAGAAATGTAGATAATAGATCCCTGCTCATCTGCGTTTCTCCTAAAAATTCCTTACCATAAATTGGTTATTCAAGAGATCTAATAATTTCAATTGAAGTTATTAAAATGGTATTTCATTATCGATTAGCTCTTCTTTTATCTCACTATCAAAATTTTCATACTGATTTTTTTGCTCTGTTTCGTTTTGCTTGTATTCATTTGGTTTATAATCAGAGCTTGGTGCACCATTTCGCGAGTCCAAGAGTGCAAGAACGCCACTAAAATTCTGTAGCAACACTTCTGTGATATATCTTTCACTACCATTTTGATCAGTATATTTCCTAGTTCTCAAAGAACCTTCAACGTAAACTTTACTGCCTTTGCGTACAAAATCCTTGACGACTTTTACTAATCCTTCACTAAACACTACAATATTATGCCAATCTGTCTTTTCAGAGCGTATACCGGAAGACTTATCAGTCCAACTTTCAGATGTGGCTATTGAAAAACTTGCCACCTCTTTTCCATTTTGCATAGTTCTAATTTCAGGATCCCTTCCTAAATTACCAATTAATATGACTTTGTTTATAGTACCACTAGACATAATTATGCTTTGAATAAACTTTTTATATTATCTTATGCGAAAATGCTATTGTCAAATCTAATGCGCTTGGAGGGATTTGAACCCACGGCCTTTGCCTCCGGAGGGCAACGCTCTATCCAACTGAGCTACAAGCGCACATATATTAAGCTATCTAATAGATAAGCTATCTAAGTCAAATTTTTGGCACGGATAAAGCGTAAACATAACATTCCCATCACCTAAATATACATTCTGAGAATTATTCACTCGCTTTTTTATTACTTTTTGGTCTACAACCCATACAAAAGTTACATAGTTTTCAGTCACTGAATGAACTTTTAAATCCTTAGCGTTCGAAAACAGCCTGCCATTCACCCATATTCTCCATGTATCGGAAGAAAAGTATAAAATCGAATCTAAACTCACCATCTTACAATTAAAATTATCTAATATCCTTTCTTCTGCAGCTCCCGAAGACCGCAGGTGAAATTTTTCCATTTCACTGACTATCTTATTAATTGACTCCCCATCAAAAAAAATGCTTTTCACATCACTGTATTGTGATAAGACGTCAAAGTCACTCTCCACTGCTTCCTTTATTATATCATCCTGATCAGTATAACCTGTTTTGCGATCGTTTATAAAGAAACATTCTTTTGCACGCAAATTTGCTATGTTAATAAAATCATCGACTCCTTGATTGCCAACTTTGAAAACGCTCTCGAAATATTTTTTTTCCATCATTACCCCATGCTTAGAGTGATGACAAACCATTTCATCATTATCTTGCTTTTCTATATATACACATAAACCCTTGCTACTTAACCCCAGTATTCTGTGCTCAATAAAGTCTTCATTACCAATATATTGCCGACAAGTATATTCTTTACAAATTTCTATGCTTTCTATAATACCTTTACAGCTACAATATACATTAACACTGAAAAACAGTAGAGTAAAAATAAAAAACAGCTTTATCTTCATCATTTCATCTATTTAGTATAGTGTACCAGTCAAAGACCATATTAGCTCTCACTATCTCTATCATATTACCATTCAAAATCTGATTCATAGTTGCAGCATCAATATTTCTCTCTTTATCCAGAATAAGAGATTTGATCGTAACATAACCAGGTAGACTTGGAATAGACTGTAAAAATAAAAAAATATGCTTATCGCTAATTGAACTGAAGTTTAGGGTAACTTCACTTTTTATCACTTTTGTGTGTTCACTTTCACCGTGTAATTCAACTTCCTCAGGTATGGAAATTGATATTTCAGGCTCTAGTATGTAGTATTTTTTATATAGCTTGCCAAGCTCGAAATTCAAATTTGCAATGTATCTGCTGCTGTGTAAATTTGAAGAAGAAATTCTTTTCCACAAATCTAGGTTTTTATTTAAAACAACTTCCTTTTTTTGGACTTCAGTGATTTGTAGATTTATAGAACGTATCTCATCAATGGCATTTTGGTTTTTACTATGGACTTTTTTGCTATAAATAACAGCGTAAGTTAATGCCCCTATTAACCCAACAGATAATAACAAATAAAACACAAGCTGAATTGCAACTCTTTTTTTTAACTGGAAGATAGTCATTAGTTTACATAGCCTCTCCTATT
>JAITFM010000128.1 GCA_031281335.1 Rickettsiales bacterium
CAATGCATTTGATCAGGATAACCATCAGAAAAGCTTTGATTTACATCGAGTACAAGCAGCTGATGAATTAGAAACCATAAAATTTCTCAAAACGCCCAGCAAGAAAGAAAGAGAAGACCTTGGTTTTTCTCCTAAGCAGCAAAATAACCAGAAGGTTGAGACTAGCAGAAAAACTTACAACCCACTTGATTGGAACCTAATCTATCAAGGTAAAAAGCATTTTAGCTTAGGCAACATGTCAAGTAGTTCGTCCTCATGTAATGAAAAAAGCAATATTTCAGATATAAGCGATAAGTCTAATGATTCAAACATTGTCAGATGTAATATTACTAGGAGTAACAGTAAACAAGACTTTTGTAAACCTGATGCTTCATATAAACAGGATCCTCCATTAGGAGTTTCTGAAGTGAACGTGGATTATGTAAGAAATAGAGTAAAGGGATTAATTGATCAATTTGAACGAAGTGGCCGTAGCTGCTAAGTGTTTTCCCTGCCTTTGTACCCCAAAGGCAGGGCTGTTCTTAAAATAACATGTTCCTTACTTGCTTCACAGCATTACTGGCCTTTGATTTTTCGTCTGTGAAAGCAGCATTAAGAGAGACTTTGAGTCTTTCCCATTCTTCTTGGCCATTCGTGTGAGCTAGAATTAAAGATTTATATTCATTTTCAATTTTTTCTAATGCCTTCTGATATGAAGAACTTAGTTCCTCATACGTATCAATATCTACCGATCGTAGTATTACCAAAAATGAAAACAGATTTGGAGCAGGTAGTTCTTCTTTTGTGTAATTCAAAAGACATAGTTCTATTTTTTTCACGCAGTATTTTATTGTCTCTAACGATAGTGAAAGACTTTCTGCATAGAATATAAAGCTACCTATAATTGAGCTTTTCGATTTTTTCGGTAATTTGATATTTTGAAACAATGCTTTTGTAAATTTCTCTATCGGTTGTTTTTGCAAATGTAAGGAGAGATCAGTAAAAGACTTTAAGTCAAAACTTGATCCAAGTACTGTGCTAATAGCCTTATGTACATTACTCTTATCTCTACTGACAGAAATAATAAAGACGAGCCCCTCTATATCAAGCATATATTTTATAGATTCCAAAAAATCAACAATGAATTTAGGACGGCATATATCAAGGTCATCCACCATTATATAGATGTTTTTGTCTTCTCTAATTCTATTAATTACCTTTGCTAATTGTGTTTTAAAGTCCTTAATGTTTTCTTCTCTTCTCTGAAGAATATTTAATTCCCTCAGCACAGCGCCAATGTCCTTTTTATCAGCCTCTTTTGTGGCTTCGAGCAATACAGAAAGCATAGCAAGTGAGGATTTACTAATTAATTTTCCCAGTGTGTTTAAAGAAAATAGCTCCTGATTTATGTTTTTGAACTGTTGTATAACGCCTCTTTTTACTTCATATGATGCAAATAAATCCTCAAATAAGAAATTTAGAAAAGAGGGTAGTGGTTGATCCAATGCGTTGATATCCCATGCGCTATAATAAGCTGCAATTTCGTTTTGTTGCTTTAACTCTTTCACCCACTCTTTTAGAAAAAACGTCTTGCCCCATCCGTTATACCCTTCTAAAGATATCATTGTAAAAGACTGATCAATGGTTTTAACTATAGTGCTGAACTTGCCTGAAAATTGCTTATAGTTTAGGAGATCATTTTCCCAAGCCACCACCTTAGATGGCGACACTGCTTCTTTTTTTCTGAAGGTTATTAGCGATATAAATTTTCTTAAGCACATATACTATTTTATATTCAGTTCGTATTCCTGTCTTGAAGTGAGGGCAGCTTTTAGCGTTCCTTCATCTAGGTAGTTGATTTCTCCACCCATTGGTATGCCGCAAGCAAGGCGTGATATTTTCACATCTAAGTTTTTTAGTAATTCAATTATATACTGCACAGTAACTTGACCCTCTAATGTCGGATTAATTGCGATAATGATCTCTTCAATTTTATACTCTGCGACTCTTTGAGGGATGGTATCAAGGTTAAGTTCTTTTGGACCTACACCGTTTATTGTAGACAACTTGCCACCCAAAACATGGTACATACCTGAATATATACTACCTTTCTCAAACGCCCATAAATCACCTAATTCTTCTACTACGCACAGTAATTTGTTGTCACGTTTTGGATTAGTACAAATAGAACAAGGTGATTTAGCATCAAGATTTCCGCAAACTTTACACTCTATTATAAGGTCCGCCAGCTCTTTGATTAAAGATGCAAGTGGTAGCATAACTTTCTCCTTATTTTGTAGTAAATGTATGGCTAACCTTCTTGATGATGATGGCCCTAAACTTGGCAATTTAGAAAAAGCATGAACTAAATTTTTTATTTTAATGTTCATTCAATAAATTCAAAATAGGCCATCAAAATAGTAACATCAAACCCTTTATATAGGAAGTAGTAAATTTCTCTTATCTTACTTTAGGTTAGCTATAAAAGAAATTTTTTACTCTATGAGGATTTATAGATAACATTTACTAGATTTTAACTTTTTGGGTCTATATTTTAATAAATATAGAGTAATAATTAATATGGATGATCCATTTAAGAGTGGCAGTTATAACAAGAATCTCAATTCTTTGATACAAGTTATAAAGCTGAAGGATACAAAACAAATTGATAAACAATATGGTAAAACGGTAAGAGATTTATCTCAAGCTCTGAAGGATTTTACAAACAAGGCAGAAGATGTAGCTAAGTTTGTTATATATACTGACTTGAATAATTATGTAGAACCGGTGGATAAAAAGCCATTAGGCCTTTTTGGAGCACTAAAGAGAATACGGCTAGGGAAAGATGTTCCGGTTAAGAATGACAACATAAGAAATTTTGTTAAAGATAAATTGCCGAATCCTGCTTTAGAAAAAGCAGCTGAATATACAAATATTTTGAGGAAAATTAACCTCTTAAAAGAAAGACTCGATACTTTGAAAGAAATTTTAGATTCAGGGCGGAGTGAAAAAGAGGAACATAAACCGCATGAAGTAAACTTGGAGAGCGCAGCAACATCAAAGCAAAGGAAAGAAGAGCAGCCAAAAAAAGAATCTGCTAGTAATCGCATGAAGAAAATAAAACGACCAACAATGGCGCCTCCACCACCTCCGACTGAGCTTAAACCTGGGCCTCAGAAAAAGGTTGCTACTACTGAGAAGGAGAAGGTGCACTTTAAATCAAAACCAGAGGTTATACCTTTTGATGATTCAGGATATGGAAGTTTATCAGATGAAGAATCTGATAAAAAAATATCTAATTACCAAGACAAAGAGTCAATTTACGCAACAGTTCCTAAGGAACATATAGAAGCAAAAAGGGAACGTAAACAGCAGCAACAATCTAAACCTCCAATACCACCAAAACCGCCAGTAGTACCACCAATATCAAAGAAAACTACTGATCAGGAAATTGGGCAAAAAACTAAGAAAGATAAACCTGAAATGCCTCTAAAGCCTAAAAATCTAGGTCGTGCTGATCAACAAGTGATCACGAAGCCAAGGATAGTAGGAGTGACTCTCAAAAAATCGGCTGAAAGTAAACCGGTAGTACCGCTAAAAAAAGCTGCTGATAAAGCAGCACCAGAAGTAAAAGTGGTTGCTATGAAAAAAGAGGTAAATATCAAGAAGGACGGCAGAGTAAAGTCAATGGTAGGAAAAATTGAGCAAAATCAAGCTGCTAAGAGCAAAGCTACTCCTGCTGCACAAGCAGATACTGGTGTGAAGAAAGATTCACCAAAAGCTGCTTCCCAATCTCACTCATTTCCGGCGGGAAATGAAAGATCTGAAATGAACCCCATAACAGCAAGGTCCGATCCAAAACCTAAAGTGAAAGACCCTCCTCTCACACATGTAAACGTAAAGCAAATAGCTGCACGATTTGAAAGTCATGGGAAGAAATAGCTATAACCTATTGAATAAACCCTATAATATTCTTGATTTCTTTTATGTTGTGGTTAGCAATCTCTGCTGCTTTTTCTGTACCTTTCTTTAATA
>JAITFM010000105.1 GCA_031281335.1 Rickettsiales bacterium
TCTTTTGAAATGTCTATGCCCAGAAAGTTGTTGATCATATATAACCCCATACGTTACTATTAAAAATGAAAAGTAAGGCTTCTAAGAAACTCCCTCAACTAGTTCATCTGTATCTATTCAGCGGAATGGTAAAATGAGGTAGACAAAATGCGCTAAAAAGGTAATCATAGAGCAAAAGTGAGGTAATATGGTAAATTTTTTAGAACTTTGCAAAAACTTAAAAATAGAGATAGAAAATTTAAAAGCAGAAAATAAAGCTCTGAAGATTGAAAACGCTCAATTGAAGGAAAGGCTTGGTTTAAACTCAAAGAATTCATCTCTGCCCAGCTCGAAGGAACTGTACAAAATAAAAAAGAACAAGCCAAAAAGCGAAAGAAATGTTGGCGGCCAGGTTGGGCATAAGGGTAATTATCGCGCTAAAATGGAAGCAGATGAGGTGATAAAAGTAGAGTTGTCTCACACTTGCGAATGCGGGGGAGAGATTGCAATATGTGCAAAACCTTATATTCATCAAAAAGTTGATCTTCCGGAAATCAAGCCATATGTAGTAGAGTATCAGTTGGAGCATGGCCGTTGTCGAAAGTGTGGAAAAAGAAGGAGTAGTAAATTACCAGAAGGTGTGACATCAGATACATTTGGGCCAAGAGTTAAGTCGGTAATTGCAGTACTTAGCGGATTTTACAAAAATTCAAAGCGTGGAGTAGCGAGTATCATAAATGACATTTTCAATTTGGACATAAGCGTTAGTAGCATATCAAATAGCGAAAATCGAGTTGCGTTAAAATGTAAAAAAACGTATGAGCAAATCGAGCAAGAAATAAGCAAGAGTAAAGTTTTGCATATCGACGAAACCAACCATTACAAAAAAGGAAAACTTGGTTGGTGCTAGATGTTTACAAGCAATACGGCGAGTTTTGTAAAATTAACAGAATCAAGAGGAATGAAAGTTTTACAAAATAGTAAGCTCTGCGATCGTAATAACCTGGTAGTAACCGACAGGTATGCAGCATATTTGCTGATGAAAACAGGCAGATATGTCGGGCACATTTGTCAAGGAATTTGAAAGGTTAGCACATAGCTAGAACACTGAAGTTAAAGTTCTCGGCTGTTATTTAAGAGATATTGCCGCTGAGTTGTTTGCACTAAAAAAAGCTTTACTAAAAAGTGAGATAGATATTTTGAGATTTACCAGGCGCGCCAAAAAGTTGCGAAAGCGTACAAGGTATTACTTGAGGGAGATATCCCGCTTACCTGAAGCAATTGGAGCTTCTCGAGTTGCAAAAAATATTTTAAAGTCCGAAAGAATGATGTGGAAATTTTTGGATGACCTAGAAAACATTCCACTGACAAATAACCATGCCAAGCGGCAGATACGGCATTATGTTGTTTACCGCAAAAACTCATACTTTACACAATCGGAACGAGGAAACGTATTCCTCGAGCGGATGATTTCGTTATACTTAACATGGAAGCAAAAGGATCTGAATCCTTTCCTCAGCCTCTTATCTATCGTTTCTTAAACCGCTCCCCTGAATGGATACTTCATAGCTAAGGCAATTTTAGAGCACATAAAAAATGCCAAAAGTAATTGCCTTTAGCTTAAGTTAAGCAATAAATCTAATGTAGCTATACAGCATATTGCATAGTCAAATGATTTTCCAAATCGCTGAAGTCAAGCGGATCATCTTTCACGACCCGCGCTTACTTCATTCACTTTAGGAGTATTGACAGGAGTTATCGTAGAATTCTTAAGTTGTGTTGCTACTTGTAAACTTTTGCCTATACTTTGATCTTGATTTAAAATTTTATCGAAGTGCTTGCCCTGTTGTTGCACCTCGTTATCTCTCTGAGTAGCTCCTTTCATGCCATAAGCATTCTCTATACCCTGTTTATCTTTACCTAAAAGTTTTTCTAGTACCTTCTTAACAAAGCGCTTTAGAAGACTGAAAAGCCCTTCTTCTTTTTGATTTTCTTGAGGCACATTATCTTCTTTATTCAACCTAGGCTTTTTATCACTGAATTTCTCTCTTATAGGACTTCTACTCATCGAAGAGAAATCAACAGCCTGTGATTTAGATTCTGACAGAGCTTGAGCCTCCGCATTCACCGATAGTTGTGCTTGCACAGAAGTCTCTTTTTGTCCACTTTGCCCAAAGCTTTTACCTTCTGCTGTAGGCTTTTTCGGGGTGTCTTGGAGTTTTTTGTCACTTTTTGACCCTGCAACTTTTTCACTTCTGAAAATACCCTTGCCTCTATATTGTCGATCAAGCTCAGCAATTCTTTCAAAATCTTGACGTACTTTTTCAGCTACATGACTCTTTCGACCTTCAAGCTCTTTGTTTAGTTCAACAACGTACTTCATTTTATTTTCAAGCTCTTTACTTTTTATAGCCTTTAGAGCCTTTGTTCCTTTTGCAATATAATTAACCTTTTCTTCTAATGAAGTACCTTCCGGGAAAGCACTTGGAGAATGCCCAAAAACATCTTTAAATTTTTTTTCGACACCTCTTTGAGATGTATCTTTAACTTCAGTCATACCTACTCCTAATAAAGCTTATAAAACCAGTGTATTAGCTCATTATGTAGAAATGGTTAACACAACTTGCAATAAATAGTGTTTCTTGTGGTCATCAAGAGCGTTCTATTTATATTTTTTTCATCAAAATGTTATTTACTTATTAACCTAAAATACGTAACAATGTAGAAATGAAAAACAGCCCATTGGCAGTAGTATTTGACTGGGATAATACCTTAGTTGACACCCAAGACAATATTTCTAATGCCATTAAGCATACCTTAGACTCAATGGGGTACAGTAATAAAGCCGCTGATAGAAACTCCCATGAGTCGAGAAAGAGTTACATGGTCAATTTATTTGGCGATCAGTGGAAAAAAGCGAATCAGATATACCAACAATACCTAGATAATGCACTGTTGCAAAACATTACTCTAAATCAAGGAGTAGAGAAAATGCTGCAGACGTTGAAAAGCCATAATATCTATCTAGCAATAGTAAGTAATAAGAAAAACACTAATTTACGTGAAGAAGTAGCCTATTTTAAGCTAGACTCTTACTTTGAGAGAGTAGTTGGTTCATGCGATACTGCAGAAGATAAACCATCTGCAACTCCACTGCTGTTTGCACTAGAAGAGAGTACATTGCCTATAAATAGAGAAAATGTGTTTTTCATTGGTGACAGTATCACAGATATTTTGTGTGCACAAAACGCCAATTGTTTACCTATTATATATGGCCAATCAATAAGTGGATACGAAGATTTGTTATGTTTTCAACATTTTGATGAGCTTACAGGCTTCATAATAAAATATTTGAAAGATAGGTCATGAACACTGTTATAGAAATTGCCAGTATCAAAAGGCGCTTTTGTGCATATTTAATAGATATGGCAATTTTATTAATTCCAACCTTATTAATCATACTATTGTTAAAGGATTTTCCGTTAATTTTACATCTATCATATATATATGAATTGCAGTTACTTCACATATTTTATATCTTTAGCAGCTTAGGCAACTCCCGGTCAGTGGTTAATGAACATACATACCATAAGCTTAGACGGTTCTAAAATAGACTTGAGTTTAGCATTTGATAGAAGCATCTCTCAGTTTTTTCTTCATCTATTGAACGACATAATAGCTATTCTCATCGAGCTTTTCCAAGAACAAAACGTGTTAGTAAGCACTTTAGGCGTACTAGGAGCAATTATATTGCTCCTCACTTTTTCCTGGTATTCAGATGCTTGTTTCTCTGAGAAGAAACAGACATATCATGATATGATATTTGGTACGATTGTTGTGAAAGGAGCTATCAAATAGATTAAATCTTATAGTGAGCAATTGGAGAAGTTTTTCGGATCGACAGAAAAAGCTGCTCAGAAGCAATATTAATAGGTGTAGTCTGACTTGTAGGATTTTGTCTAGCCGACACTTTCCGCAAATGCGGCTTATTAACACCATATAAAGCATTTAACAGTTACTAGAACGCTAACTAAGGTATTGCCATAACATATTAATGGGAGGGCAAAGTGAATCTTAATAAATATGTAAAAGGTAATGCTTTAGAAATATCGTGGGCTGCAATTAGTAAAGATACCACTTTAGAAGTGCCATGGACTAAAATTAATGTGAGAGAGCTAGTAAGATTTTTACGGGGTAACACATGCATTACAAAGCTTTCTTTATCGCATTGCGATATCGATAGAGAAGGTATAAAGATACTAGCTAAAAGCAATCTTCCAAATCTTACTTCACTTAACTTAAAGGGTAATAATATTTGGCCCTTCACTACAGAAGATATTCTTACTTCATTAGAAAAAAAACGTAGTAGAGGAAGAGAAATGCAAGAGAGACATATCAAAGTAATTAGATCAAGGGGAGAAAGCCATCCAGGTAGTGGTTTGGATGGGATACAGCTAATATCACTTAATCAGTTACTAAGCTCTTTGTTCCGGCGATAAAAGCTCGTTTGGAAGTTACATGACAAAGTAAAAACACAGGTGCTACATGTGTGGTGTGCCCGGTAGGATTC
>JAITFM010000016.1 GCA_031281335.1 Rickettsiales bacterium
CTACTATCTGTATTAGAATTCTTTGCATTAGAGTTTTCTGTTTTAGGCTTCCTTTTATCATTTGAATAAAAACGCTCTAAAATGTGCTTAGCACTAACTGTCGATTTTATCTCTAGATATATCTTGTGATCTTCTTTTTGCTGAAGATTAAGTTGACTAAACAGAGTGTTGAATAAAGTATTGGATCGATAAAAAACAGCATCCAATGTATTAAACGCAAAGCCTTGATCTTTTTTGAGTAGATCATAAAACATGCTAACAGCTTGATCTTTTGCCATTGCATTCAGTACGCTGGACATAACAATAGCATCACCCGTCAGTTTTACTATGTGAAGATAAAACTGTTTATGGTGATAAGTAAGGATATCAAATATCTTCTTAAATTTGCTTGTTTGTCCATTATGAGCCAGACTATTTAAACTTTCCACCACTTCATTGTGTATGTCACTAGTACTATTGCGCATTTCTTTATCGCCACTATTAGTTAATATATTAGTACTGTATTAATATTTACAGAGAAATCAATAAAAATATTTAAAAATTTACCTAAGTTATAAAAATAGATTAGTCTTAGCATTAAATATTTAAGATCTCTGTGAAAAAAAATTTAAAAAGAAACTACAACAAAATAAGCCCGTTGTGATTAAAAAAACAATTGCAGACTTAACTCTCTCCCACTAACCTTTCTGCTTCGTTGCGTGAAATTAATGCCTCAATAAATTCGTCTAGTTCGCCCTCTTTTATAATTTGTTCTAACCTATGTGAGGTTAAGTTAATTCTATGGTCTGTTATTCTTGATTGTGGAAAGTTATAAGTTCTTATGCGTTCAGAACGATCTCCAGAGCCTATTTGGCTTTTCCTCATAGTTGACCTTTCCATTTCTTTTTTTTGTCTTTCAATTTCATATAATCTTGCTCTCAATACTTTCAGCGCTTTAGCTTTATTTTTATGCTGCGATTTTTCATCTTGCTGTATTACAACTATTCCTGTTGGCAGGTGAGTAACTCTTACTGCGCTATCAGTTGTGTTTACTGATTGCCCTCCAGGGCCGCTAGACCTGTAAACATCTATTCGCAGGTCTTTCTCCTCTATTGTAAAATCGACCTCCTCAACTTCAGGTAATATGGCAACAGTAGCTGCTGAAGTGTGCAGCCTTCCCGAGGATTCAGTTTCTGGTACCCTCTGCACCCTATGTACTCCTGATTCAAATTTCAGCCTTGCAAAAACTTCTGTGCCATTAATAAGTGCAGAAGCTTCCTTATAGCCACCTATACCTGTACTGGAAATGCTTATTGGCTCAAATTTCCAATTTCTCCTTTCTGCATACTTTTGGTACATGCGGAATAATATTGCTGCAAATAATGCCGCTTCTTCTCCTCCTGTACCTGCTCTAATTTCTAATATTGCGTTTCTTGAATCGTCTTCATCTTTAGGCAATAGCGCTAATTTTAGCTTGGCTTTTACTTGTGGTAATGATACCTTTTGCTTCTCAAGAAGTTCTTCTTTTGCTAACTCTTTTATATCATATTCACTATTTTCATCTCTTATTATTTCCTCTAAGTCTGAAATCTCTTCTTTTAGCGTGTTGTATTCATCGATTATCCTGATGATCGGTCTGAGTTCAGAATATTCTTTTGAAAGGTTGATAAATTCTTTTTGACTTAAATTGGTAGGATTTTCTAATTTCCTTTCTATATCATTAAATTTTTTCTTTAAATCTTGTAAATTGTTTTCTATATCCATATAGCTCAGATCTAATATTTTAACTACTTAAGTAAACAATATATACTTGGAATAAAAAATTTTTTACATCAAGCAATAACATTATAATATATATACTACCTTAGGTATTTCTACATATAATGGCAAGAAGAATGACATCAAACAGCAATTTTATGTTTGGAGCTTCAGACATAAAATCATTACCAGATGAATCGGTTCCAGAGATTGCATTTGCCGGTAGATCAAATGTAGGGAAATCCAGTTTAATTAATTTACTGATAAACAGCAAGAAAGCTGCCAGAGTTTCTTCTAAACCTGGATGCACTAGACAAATAAATTTTTACTCTATGTACAATGACAAGTTCAGACTTGTTGATCTGCCAGGGTATGGCTATTCTTGTGCGAGCAAGGAAGAAACAATGCAATATTTAGATCTGATTGAGTATTATTTAGCTCAAAGAAGAAGCCTAAAAAGAGTATTTGTGTTGGTAGATAGCAAAGTAGGGCTAAAAGAAATAGACAAGGACTTTATTTATTGGTTAACAGATAATAATGTTAACTTTGATGTTGTGCTAACAAAAATAGACAAAGTAGGTCAAAAAAATCTCGATGCCATTCTAGAAAGTACTCAAAAATGGGTTAATAATGGGAATGTGTCAATTCATCAAATAAGCACCCGTGCTAAGTGTAAAATAGTCAAGGTAAGGGATGAGTTTTTCAAGTTTACAAGATAAAGAAATGAAGAGCAGTGAATTTTCAAGTGGTGGAATACCATTTAAACAAAAAACAGAAATGTTGCTTGAAGTGCTGTCAAATATACCCAACTTTGTCGGCGAAACTTTTGTCATCAAATGCAGCAGTATGACAATCTCAGACAGAACGCTGCTTAATGCTTTTGTACATAATGTTGTCTTGTTGAAACAGCTTGGTATAAATCCAGTTATAATTCATGATGGAGAATATGAAATTAATTCTGTACTGAAAGCCTTAGGTATGGATAGTAAGTTTGTCAATGATATCAGACTTACAGACAAAGATACCGTGAAAATCATTGAAATGGCGCTATGTGGTTCAGTTAATAAAAAAATTGTTCAGCATATAAATGCTGCTGGTGGTTCAGCCATTGGGTTATGTGGAAAAGATGGCAGCCTAATAAAAGCTGAAAAAATAAGCACTACACTTAGGGAAAATGGATCAAACAATATCGAAAAAATATTAGATATGGGGTTTATCGGTGTACCAACTGAGATCAATCCTGATATATTATTTTTTGTTGAAGAGTCTGATTTTATACCAGTTATTGCACCTATTGGTCATGGAGGAAATGAAGAAACATATCACGTTGATGCCGATAGTGCTGCAAGTGCAATAGCAATTGCAGTTTCTGCATCCAAAATGGTGATCTTTAGTGATGCAGATGAAGAAATAGATAAAATTGGTGGTAGAAAGATATCTGTTAAAAGTTTAAATGCATCAATTAATTGTGGTAAAATTAAAGGAAAAAGGCTTATTGAAAAACTTATAGCGTGTGCCAAAATGGTGGAAGAATGTGCTAGAACTGCTCATATAGTTAATGGTAGAATACCTAATGTCCTGATTGATCTATTTACTGAAGATAATTTGAGTGTATCAATTGTGAATGATTTGTAGCTATACTACTTACAACTGTAAGAATGTTTAAAGTTTGGAAACAATTTACATAATAGATGATGTCATTCCAGTTCGTGACGCACAGCTGTACGAACATTGTGATTTGTGGGTGATTTTCGTAGCAGACCTACTTGAATGACATCATTATAGAATGAACCAGCGTCATAGCCGGTGCTCCTTCTTCGTCATCTCTATGGTGACAACGTTTGTATACTGTATTTTGTACTTTGGTAAAGTTATATCTTGAAAAAATTAAGCTATAGTGCTATGAAGTACTATAGCTTCTATGCTCAAACTTTTATACTGACTATGAATGTAAAAAATGAAAAAGCACACGGTGCTAAGATAAAATTACCGGTATTTCTTGATTATCAGTCTACTACTAAAGTAGATCCTCGTGTTTTAGAGGTGATGATACCTTATTTCGGTGAGTTTAGTAATGCACACTCTCGTAGCCATTCATTTGGTTGGGCTGCTGAGGAAGCAGTGGAAAAAGCAAGGAAACACATTGCCGGTCTAGTAAACGCAGATAGCAAAGAAATTATCTTCACCTCAGGTGCAACCGAGTCAAATAACATGGCGATAAAGGGTGTTGCCCACTTTTATAGGAATAAAGGAGACCATATAATAACTGTCTGCACAGAGCATAAGTGCGTTTTGGATTCTTGTCGGCATCTGGAGAATGAAGGCTTTAAAGTTACATATCTGCTTGTTAAGCAAAATGGAATTATAGATTTGTTGAAACTCGAAGAAGCAATCACTGATAGAACAATTTTGGTTTCAGTGATGATGGCAAATAATGAAATCGGAGTAGTGCAACCTGTCAAAGAAATTGGTGCAATATGTAGAAAGCATAATATATTTTTTCACACAGATGCTGCTCAAAGCTTTGGAAAAGTACCGATCGATGTTAATGAAATGAACATTGATCTAATGAGCCTTTCTAGCCACAAAATTTATGGACCCATGGGAATAGGTGCATTATATGTCCGGAGAAAAAATCCTCGTGTTAGGCTGACACCACTGATTAGTGGTGGTGGACAGGAGAGAGGTATGCGCTCCGGAACAGTTCCAACTCCTCTTGCAGTTGGTTTTGGTGAAGCAGCACGTATTGCTAAAGAAGAAATGGAAACGGAAGCAACCAAGTTGGAAGAACTGAGAGATATTTTGTACAGCAAAATAAAAGAAGCGTTTCCTGACGTTGTTTTAAATGGTGATTATGAAAATAGAATTCCTGGCAACCTAAACTTAAGTTTTCCCTATGTTGAGGGCGAATCCCTCATCATGGCAATCAAGGATTTGGCGGTAAGTTCTGGTTCCGCGTGCACATCTGCATCTCTTGAACCTTCCTATATCATAAGATCACTGAGCAATGGCCATGACCTTGAGCATTCATCAATTAGATTTGGCTTTGGCCGATTTACAACTAAAGACGAAATTTTATACGCAGCAGATCTCGTTGCTAAAAATGTTGGACGACTAAGAGAAATGAGCCCACTTTGGGAAATGGTGCAAGAAGGGGTAGATTTAAACACCGTGAAATGGGACTCTCATTAGATCTACCTGCTTTCTGATTTTGCGTCAACAACTTGCTTGTGCTTCTCTCAAGTATTCTGCAGTGCTCATCTGCGTTTCTCCTCAAAATTTTTTACCATAAATTGGTAATAAAAGAGATCTACTTTGTATAAACATTATGATTTGTAGGTAATTTGCGTAGCAGACGGTGTCATCCCAGCGTTCCTCCCTTCCGTCGTTCCAACCCCTATGATGTCATCCAAGTAGCTCCTTCTCCTGTCATCCCAGTGCTCCTGCACTTGTATCTGGGATCCAGGATACTACTTTAGTAGTAAATATTTAAGAAATTTACTAAATGGAGAAAAAAGCAAAAGAAGCCCTGGCCAATATCTATTTTAATAACTTGGCGTCCGATTCTCTCTTACACCGCTTAATAAGCGAGGCTCAGCTAATGTAGACAAAAAATTATAAAGATATGCAGTGTCCATGCTGCAAAAATTAACATAACACGCCTTGTTTTATACTGTGCTTTTGTCACTTAATACAAGATTAAAGATAAATTTTAGGCCTAAAACACCCACAATACTATGATAAGGATAACGGCGGAGGTTGTCAAGTAGTTTTTTGTTTCTATTGAGATAACGTTATAGCTTTTTTCCACTGCCGTCTATCCGTCCTTTGTGTAGTGGGAATTGGGTGTACCCGTTTTGCGTCGGACGGGTATATAGATGGTATAAACGCCACTCTTCGCTAGCTCATTCAATTTGGCTGATCATAATTTGTTGCTACTACACTTTCTGTCTCATCAAAATGTGAATGACAACTATTATCTCCTAACAGCTTTTCGTCATAAGTTTCAATATCAAAATATTTTTCATATTTATCTATATTATTACAAAGTGAAAGTGCTCTAATCTTGCTCATAATCAAACCTGTACCAGCAGGAATTAATCTTCCTACTATGACATTTTCTTTTAGCCCGCTCAAAGAATCTTCCTTTCCACAGAATGCTGCTTCTGTCAGCACTTTCGTTGTCTCTTGGAAGGAGGCAGCAGAAATAAAGGAATTAGTTTCAAGGCTAGCTCTCGTAATTCCCTGCAAGATAGGAAGATAACTAGCAGGTCGCTTGCCAGAATTGTTCATAGCATTATTTTCCCTATCAACTTCCAGCTTATCAGTGCTTTCGCCAACCAAGTACATAGTATCACCAGGATCAGTAATTTCTCCCTTTAGCACCATTTGTTTTAATATTACTTCTAAGTGTTTGTTGTCTATGCGAACACCCTGCAATCTATAGACTTGCTGTATTTCAGAAATCATATAGTGTGCTAGAGCTTCGAGTCCAAGTACACGCAAAATATCATGAAGATCAGGATCACCATCCATCAATAGATCACCTTTACGTACAAAATCACCCTCATTGACTATTACGTGTTTGCTCCTTGATACCAGATATTCAACTGGAGAAATCTGCTCATCTACAGGTTTAATTAATATACTACGCTTTCCCCTCCGATCTTTTTCAGAAAATGCTACATGACCATCTATTTCACTAACAATTGCATGCTCCCTAGGACGTCGTGCTTCAAATAATTCTATGACTCTCGGTAGACCACCAGTAATATCACGAGTTTTGACTGATTCTCTTGGCGTTCTTGTAATGATGTCACCTGCATGAACCTTCTGGCCATCTTGTACATTTAGTACTGCACCAATTGGTATAAAATAACATGCTTCAACGCCACTTGTGAGTGTCATTACTTCACCGTTATCGTCAAGCAATACTATACGAGGACGCAAATTAGCTCCACCAGAGTGCAATTTCCAATCCTTCACTACTTTACTTGATATTCCGGTAGATTCATCCATAACCTCAGTGATTGATACTCCATCTTTTAGGTCTCGATAAGATACTGTACCAGTCTTTTCCGTGATAATAGGTAATGTATAAGGATCCCATTCTGCAACTCTGTCGCCAATTTTTACTGACTGACCTTCATCTACATAAAGCTTGGCACCATAAGGTACACTATGCCTCAGTTTTTCACTACCGAGGCTATCAATCAATATAACTTCGCAAGAACGGCTTATTACAATTTTATCTCCATTTTTGTCTATAATTATATTACTGTTGTTCAATTTGATTTTAGCATTAATAGAAGCTATAATATTTGAAGATTCAACGCCCCTAGTCATTACTCCACCTATGTGGAAAGTACGCATCGTTAACTGAGTGCCTGGCTCTCCAACGGATTGAGCGGCTATCACACCAACTGCCTCACCTATTGAAACAATTCTGCCAGTTGCAAGGTCTCTTCCATAACATAGAGCACATACACCTGGGCTTAGTTCACAGGTTAAAGGTGATCTAATTTTCACAGCGTCAAGACCTGCAATGTTAATTTGCTTTACCTTACTTTCATCAATCAATTCTCCTGCTTTCACCAATAGTTCTTTTATCACTGGATTATATATATCATTTGCAGCTGTTCTGCCCAGCACAACGCTCTCTAAAGATGCAACTATGGTACCTCCTTCAACCGTGGCTCTTACAACAAGACCATTTTTGGTTTTACAGCTATGTTCTGTAACTATGCAGTTTTGAGACACATCAACTAAACGACGAGTTAAGTATCCAGAGTTTGCAGTTTTAAGTGCAGTATCAGCAAGACCCTTACGTGCACCATGAGTAGAATTGAAGTACTCAAATACGTTTAACCCTTCACGGAAGTTGGAGATTATAGGTGTTTCTATAATCTCACCAGAAGGCTTAGTCATGAGTCCTCGCATTCCAGCTAACTGTTTCATCTGTGAAGTAGAACCCCTTGCACCAGAGTTAACCATCATATACACTGAATTATACTTACTATTTCTGTCGTATATAGATATTGCCTTTAACATATCATTGGCTATCACATCCGTACACTTAGACCATTCATCTATAACCTTGTTATACCTTTCACTTCTGGTGATTAACCCATCTTGGTATTGCATAGAGAACTTTTTAATTTCATTCCTAGCGTGATCAACATGTGTGGCTTTAGTTTCGGGTATAACCAGATCACAACGACTAAAAGAAGTGCCAGAAAATGTAGCATACTCAAAGCCAAGTACCATTAGTTTATCAGAAAATTCTACTGTAGCGCTTTGACCACAGTTACGATATACTAAATCAACTATATTGGTTACTTCCTTAACTGTTAAGACCTGATTTACAAGATCAAAGCTCAAATTCTCATGTTTAGGAAAGATCTGCCATAATATTAGGCGACCAGGAGTTGTACGAACAGTTTTATAGCAAATTTCGCCGTCACTACTCGTATACTCCATCCTATACTTTATACTAGAATGAATATGAAAAGTACCGTTACTCAGAGAGTGTTCAATTTCACCAAAAGTACTCGAGAATGGTAAATCATCATCTTCCTCATCGATTTGTTCCTGCAAAGTTAAGTAGTGTATACCAAGTATTATATCTTTACTAGGAACTATGATTGGTCTGCCGTTAGAAGGGCTTAAAACATTATTAGTCGACATCATCAATACTCTAGCTTCAAGCTGAGCTTCTAATGAAATCGGCACGTGCACTGCCATTTGATCGCCATCAAAGTCAGCATTAAACGCTGTACAGACAAGCGGATGCAGTTGTATTGCTTTGCCTTCAATAAGGATTGGTTCAAAAGCCTGTATACCAAGCCTATGCAGAGTAGGTGCTCTATTTAGCAACACAGGGTGTTCTTTTATTACCTCCTCAAGCATGTCCCAAACTTCTGGCTTCTCTGCTCTTATTAGCTTACTAGCAAACTTAATAGTTGGAGCCATACCATACATCTTGAGCTTTGAGTAAACAAAAGGCTTAAATAATTCGAGAGCCATTCTTTTTGGCAATCCACACTGATTTAACTTTAAAGTTGGACCCACAACTATTACAGAACGTCCAGAGTAGTCCACTCTTTTTCCTAATAGATTCTGACGGAAACGACCTTGTTTTCCTTTTAGCATATCGCTAATAGATTTTTTATATCCAACAGCACCAGCTTTATTCGCCAGAATATTACGACGGCTATTGTCAAAAAGAGAATCAACTGCTTCTTGTAACATCCTTTTTTCGTTACGAATCATAATTTCAGGAGGATTTAAACTTAATAGCTTTCTCAATCTGTTATTTCTATTAATAATAGTCCTATAGTGATGATTCAGATCAGAAACTGCAGGACGGCCACTTTCAAGCGATACTAAAGGGCGTAAATCAGGTGGCAAAATAGGTATAGTCGTGAGTATCATCCACTCGGGTCTGTTTCCTGATTTGATAAAGTTTTCAATAATACGTAATCTCTTTATAATTTTCTTTCTTCTTATTTCGGAAGCAACAGATTCTAACTCCAATCTTAAATCCTTTCTAATTTCGTGTAAATCAAGACGAGCCAGCAACTCTCTTATAGCTTCAACGCCTTGCATAGCCACAAAGCTATCAGTTCCATAACTATCTTTAGCTTCATTGTAGGCTTTTTCACTGATAATTTCACCTTTTGAAAAAGGTGAAACAAGAGGATCTATTACAATGTAATTATCGCTATATAAAATGTTCTCAATATCTCTTAGAGACATGTCTAGTAATGCTCCAATCCTCGAAGGAAGTGATTTCAAAAACCATATATGAGCAACAGGAGATGCAAGCTCTATATGGCCCATTCTTTCTCTTCTCACTTTAGAAGATGTGACCTCTACTCCGCACTTTTCACATATGCGACCTCTGTGCCTTCTTTTTTTGTATTTTCCACATAAACATTCGTCGTCATTTACAGGACCGAAAACCTTAGGACAGAACAATCCACCTTTTTCAACTTTAAATGTACGATAGTTTGCAGTTGAGACATCTTTTATCTCACCATAGGACATAGATTTAATACTTTCAGGACTAGCAATTGATATACTAATCTTATCAAAAGACTGTGCAATATTAGTATGAGATATGTCTTCAATAACTATCTCATTTTGCTTTAAAGCTACATTTAGACATAAAGAGCGTAATTCTTTTATCATCACATTAAAGGATTCAGGAGTCCCACACTCAAAATTACTGTCACCTTTTATTATTGATTCATAAATCTTAATCCTACCATTAATGTCATCAGACTTCACGGTTAACATTTCCTGTAAAGTATAGGCAGCACCATAGGCTTGCAATGCCCAACATTCCATTTCACCAAAACGCTGACCACCAAAATGGGATTTTCCTCCAAGAGGTTGTTGAGTAACCAAGCTATAAGGTCCTACTGAACGTGCGTGAATTTTGTCATCAACTAGGTGGTGCAGCTTAAGCATGTACATATAACCAACCGTAACCTTACGATCGAATTTTTCACCAGTGCAACCATCATACAATACAGTTTGTCCAGAGTTATCCAAACCAGCGAGTTCAAGTAATTTTGTTATTTTTTCATCTTTTGGACCTTCGAATACAGGTGCAGCAACAGGAATACCATCACGTAATTTATTTGCAAACTCGATCAAGCTACTATCGTTAATCTCACGAATACTATTACAGATGGATACATCACTACCACAACTATACACCTCAATAAGGAAGTTACGTAAGTTATCGTGTGCGCTTTTACAAGAGTTTAAATAATTTTCCACTAATGTGTTTAGCTCGTCATTTAGTGCATTTTTATTAGATATATTGAAAATAGAAGCCGCTATTTCTTCATCACTAACTTCTTCAATTTTTCTGTTATCAAGACACGCTGCTGCAAATTTTGCAGGGTTATCATTGTCGAGAGACCTAATTTTCTTACAGAAAGTACTTTTAGTTTTGTTGATTTCATCAAGAATGTCACCTACTTTTTCTCCTAATTTTTTGCAAGCCCAACCTACATGGGTTTCTAATATTTGTCCCACATTCATTCTTGATGGAACGCCTAGAGGATTAAGAATAATATCAACAGGAGTACCATCTTCTAAATGAGGCATATCCTCCACTGGTACAACTCGAGAAATCACCCCTTTGTTTCCATGCCTACCGGCCATTTTATCTCCTGGCTGCAGACTGTGCTTCACAGCAATGAAAACTTTTACTGACATCGATACGCCCTGAGGTAAGTCATAACCTTCATCTAATTTTTCTACTTTTTGCTTAAACTGTGTTATTGCATTTGATACTTTTTCATCAAAGTCTTTTTTTAAGCTCTTAACTTGTTCAGAAATAGATTTGTTTTTTAACCCTATACTCCACCATTGTTCACGTTCAATGGCGTTAAGTTTTTCTTGGTCTTGAGAGCAAGAATGCACGAGAAGCTTTTTTAGTTCGTCATAGAAATACTCGCTAGCTACATTGATTACATAATCCCGCTCTTTCTCTAAATCATCCATTTCTTTTTGCTTAATAAGCAATGCCCTTTCGTTCTCTTCAACTCCCCTGCGTGTAAAGACTCTCACATCAATTACTGTTCCTTCAACATCTGGAGATGTGTACAAAGAGGAATCTGCACAATCAAATGACTTTTCACCAAAAATCGTCATCAACAACTTTGTTTCAGGGGGTAATGAAAGAGAAGGTTTAGGTGTAACTTTACCTACTAGAATATAGCCTGGACCCACTCTTGTACCAATTTTTACTATGCCACTATCATCCAAGTGGTATAGATTTTCTTCATTAACACCAGGTATAGCACGAGTTATTTTCTCTGACCCTAAAGGAGTATCATGTACAACACATTCAAATTCTTCTATATGGATAGAAGTAAATAAATCCTTTTTAACAACTTCACTGGAAATAATAATAGAGTCTTCAAAATTATAACCTTGCCAAGACATAAAAGCGACTAGCAAATTTTTACCAAGTGCTAGCTCACCACTATTAATTGCAGGACCATCAGCTATTACATCACCCTCTTTAGCATAATCACCAACACGTACTAGTGGCCTTTGATTAATGCAAGTATTATGATTGGAACGCTGAAATTTCTTTAAATGATAAATATCTACACCCAGGTAGTTAACCCTTTCTTTATCAAAGGCGCGTATAACTATGGAATTACTGTCAGAGCTATCAACTATGCCATCACGTTTTGCCAAAACTACAGCACCAGAACCAGAAGCAACAAAAGATTCCATACCAGTTGCAACCAAAGGAGCAGTAGGCTTCAATAAAGGTACAGCTTGGCGTTGCATGTTTGAACCCATTAATGCTCTGTTGGCATCATCATTTTCCAAAAATGGGATCAAGGAAGCTGCAACTGATATTACCTGTTTAGGAGATACGTCAATGTAACTCACTTGATCGCTACTTACCATGGCAAAACTACCGGCATACCTACAGTATAGCATGTCATCAACAAAACGGTTGTTTTCATCAAGCCTTGCACTGGTATCAGCTATATAATACAAACCTTCATCTATTGCAGATAGATACTCAATTTGATCAGCGACAACCCTATTTACTACTTTCCTGTAAGGGCTTTCAATAAAACCATATTTATTAACACGTGCATATATAGCCAGACTGTTAATTAGCCCTATATTTTGCCCTTCAGGGGTTTCAATGGGGCAAATTCTTCCATAATGAGTTGGATGAACATCACGCACTTCAAATCCTGCACGATCTCTCGTTAAACCGCCAGGACCTAATGCTGATAGCCTTCTTTTATGCGTTATTTCAGATAATGGATTAGTCTGATCCATAAACTGGGATAATTGAGAAGAATTAAAGAAGTCTCTTAAGACATTAGTTAATACTTTTGGATTAATAAAATCAGATGGAGAAACTTTGTCCGAACTAGAAGTAGACATAGAGTCAATTATTACACGTTCCAATTTTAGTAACCCAGCTCTAAACTGATTCTCTATAAACTCTCCAACTGATCTTACTCTTCTATTTCCTAAGTGATCAATGTCATCAACAGATCCTTGACCATCACGTAACAGTACTATTTTTCTTACAATTTTAATAATATCTTCATGTGTTAAGACAGTTAAATCCTCGTCACAATTTAACCCAAGATAAGAATTAAGTTTCAACCTACCAATATTAGACAGGTCATAATACTCAGGGTTGAAGAAAAGATTATGAAAAAACTCTTCTACTATCTCCAAAACGGGAACTTCACCAGGACGCAAGACTCTATATATTTCATACAGTGCATCCTGATAAAACATGTTTTCATCTAGAAAAAGTGTATTTAATATATAAGGCCCAACATATAGATTATCGATGTTTAAGACTGATATTTCACCCACAGATAGTAATTCAAGCTTTTTTACATCTTCCACTTTTATAGACTCACCAGCAGATAAAATTTTCGTAGAGCTAACACTATCTACTAAGTCTTCTGCAAGAAATAACCCGCATATAGAATCGAAAGGCACTAGATACTCTTTTAACCCATCGTCATGTAGCTTTTTAGCTAGCCTTGGGGTAACACGAACATTAGCCTTAAGTAACACATTACCTTCAACGTCCATTAAGTCAAAAGGTAACCTAACTCCCTTAAATTTGTCAGGAATAAAAGGTACTTTCCAACCATTTTTGTATTTTACATACTTTATCTTTTTATAAAATTTATCGAGTATATCATTATTTGACAGGCCCAACGCTTTTAATAAAACTGAGATTGGCAATTTTCTTTTCCTATCAATACGAAAATACAAATGGTCTTTAACATCAAACTCAATATCAAGCCAAGAACCTCTATAAGGAATAATTCTAGCAGAATAAATTAATTTACCGGAGTTATAAGTTTTTCCCTTATCGCTATCAAAAAATACACCAGGGGACCTATGCATCTGTGAAACGATAACTTTTTCCACTCCATTAATGATGAAAGTGCCTTTATCAGTCATCATCGGCAACTCACAAAAGTGGACTTCCTGCTCTTCTATAAATTTTATAATAGTCGCAAGCTTGGAACGATCCCCACTCTCTTTAATCGATCTATATTCATCAAGAGAAATGCCATCTTGTACAACAACAAGACGTATAGAAGCAATAACTCGAGCAGAAAAAGTTATACCGCGCTTTATACATTCAGACTCATCATACTTAGGATCATCTATTCTACAGCTTATGAATTCAATAGTAGCCCTGTGCAAAGGATCATCTACTGGAAAGACTGAATGAAAAATAGATTCAAGTCTTTCATTATCATGACTTCCAGGAGTAAATGACTTGTATGACTCTTTTTGAACTTTAACTAAGTCTAACAAAGAATCTTTTAAATCAATTGACCTGGAATAAGAAACCCTAGGAATAAAAGCATCAGAAACACACATATAAGAAGAATCAACCATTAAAATACCCCAAACTAACTAAAAGCGCTGCATCAATATAGAATTAATATATTAAATGTAAGCAATCTTATTCAAGTTCCATTTTGGTTGCTCCTGCTTCAATGAGTTGTTGCTTTATTTTCTCTGCTTCATCTCTAGGAATATTAGCAGTCAAATCTTTAGGCAAGGATTCAACTAACTCTTTTGCTTCTTTTAAGCCTAATGTAGAATTAACCTTTCTAACCATTCTAATGATTTCCATTTTTTTGCTTGCATCAATTTCTTTAATTACAACTTTGCATTCAGTTTTTTCTTGAGAAGCAGAACTAGCAGCATTATCACTAGTAGGTGCACTAGCACCAACAACTCCACCAACAAAAGAACCAGCGGGTAATCCTATCTTCTCTTCTAGAACTTTTACAAGTTCAGAAGCCTCTAATAGATTTAAAGATAATATTTTATCAACCAAATCGTTTGTTACATTACTCATACTACTACCTTACTTAACAACAAATTTATTTTTTAGAACTATAATAATCTAACGCTCTTATAAGCCTCATGGAAGGTGAGTTAATAGATAACGCCAACCGAGCAGGAATATTATAAGATATTAAACGCATAATTTTAATACGCAACTCATCCAGAGAAGGCAACTTAGCCAGTTTATTAACGTCTTCTACTGTAAGCAATTGATTTAAGTGAGCTGCGCAAACCACAGACATCTTTTTTTTATTAGCATCAACGAAATCAACTATCAGCTTTGCAGCTTCTACTATACCACTAGAGTATATGATAGCAACAGGACCAGAAAATCTACCTGATAAATAGGGAAACCTACCAGTTCTTTCCAAAGCTAAACGGGCTAGAGTATTTTTAACTACTAGTATCCCGCCTGCTACAGCCTTTAGGCCATTCCTGAGGGCTAATGAGTCACTAGCATTTATAGATTTAAAATTTACCAGTATTAAGAAATCATTATTTACAAACACATTCATTATATTCTGTATAAAATCATCATTACTTTCACGCTTCACAGTATTACTCCCTTAAATTATATCTTCCACTTTGTTTATTTTATAAGCTTTGCCCATAGTTGAATTTAAAAAGACACTCTTAAAGTACACTCCTTTAACAGAAACAGGTTTACTATTTTTAATGACTTTAAGAAAGGCTTTCAAATTTTCTAGCAAATCATCAACACCGAACTTGATGTTTCCTAATTTACCGTGGATAATACCATTTTTGTCCGTCCTAAATTTTATTTGACCAGACTTAATGGTTTTAACAGCTTCTGCAACCTTAGAAGTTATGGTACCAAATTTAGGATTAGGCATCAATCCCTTGGCACCCAATACTTTCGCAATAGGGGTAATTTTTGCTATAAAATCAGGAGTTGTGATACACCAATTAACATCTAGTTTCCTACCCTTTTTTATTTCTTCAACTAAATCCTCCCCTCCTACAATATCAGCACCAGCTTTTTCAGCTTCTGATAAATGCTTATCTTGGGCAAAAACAGCTACTTTAATATCTTTTCCAATACCCTTAGGCAAAACTACTGTACCACGCACCTGTTCTTCAGATTTACGTGAATCCACACCTAAATTAACTGCAACATCAATTGACTCATTAAACTTTGCTGAAGCAGACTCAATAATCTTTTCTAAACATTGCTTGGGATTATCGTGATATGTACTCATGTGTCTAACCTTCTATAACTTCTATACCCATAGATTTGGCAGTGCCTATAACCATTTTCACTGCTGAATCCTCATTATCCACTTTCATGTCAACCATTTTACATCTTGCTACCTTAATTATAGCGGACATAGGCAACTTCGCCACCAATTCTTTACCTGGATTATTGGAGCTTTTGGTCAATTTAGCTTCCTGCTTAAGCAAATAAGCAACAGGAGGACCACTGACAGTAAAATCGTGAGAGCGATCATCCTTTATAGAGATTCGTACTGTTACTAAATCACCTACCTTATAGTTAGCGTTAGCCGTGCTAGTCACTTTATTAAAAGCTTCGCAGAACTTAGGAACGGGTATACCACGAGGACCAAGCACTGAAGCAATTTTTGGTCCGGATACTGCCTTACCCGCTTCCATCAATAAGTTAATCTTAGCAACTATGACACTCATAATTAATCCTCTATTTTCTCTACTTGAGCTAAGTCTAACTCTATTATTGTTGGCTTACCTAGAATTGACACTTCTATATTAATAATCTTTTTCTCATCGTTAATCATATCTACTTTACCAGTAAAATTTTGAAAAAGACCATCGTTAATTTTCACCTTTTCTCCCTTTTCATAACCGTGACTTAACTTTTTCGTCTCTTGAGCATTATAAAGTGCATTA
>JAITFM010000110.1 GCA_031281335.1 Rickettsiales bacterium
TAGAGCCTTTTTACATGGCAAGTTTGACTTAACGCAAATAGAAGGAATTGCCGACTTGATTGATGCCGAAACAAAAATGCAAGCTAAACAAGCAATCAGGCAGATGTCAGGGGAATTAGAGAGGTTATACAGTGGTTGGAGACAGAGATTGATAGCAATGCAATCTAAAATCGAAGCATATATAGACTTTCCAGAGGATATTGCAACAGAAAGAAACGAGTTGGAAAAGGTCAGTAATGAAGTGCAAGCTCTTGTACAGTCAATACAAGATCACCTAGATGATAACAGACGTGGTGAAAGATTGCGTGAGGGTTTACATATTGTGATAACTGGTGAACCAAATGTTGGTAAATCAACGCTATTTAATTTCCTTGCCAAACGCGATATCGCTATTGTTTCTGAATATGCAGGCACAACAAGGGACGTACTTGAAGCTCATATCGACATCGGCGGATATCCGATCATCCTTTCCGATACTGCTGGAATTCGTGAGAGCTCAGATCCGGTAGAATCAGAAGGCATAAGTCGAGCGAGAAAAAAGTCTTGTGAAGCTGATTTGAGAATAGAATTATCTCCTTTTAAACTGCGCCACAATATCAATTGCAGCGTTACAAATAGTGACACCATCTACGTGCTGAGCAAAGCTGATGACGTCAGCGATAACCACAATATAAGAATTAACAACATAGATTTTTTACCTATTTCTATTTTAAAAGGAATAGGCACGGAGGGGCTGATCTCTGTGATTAAAGAGAAAGTAGAGGAAAAATTTGGCTGCGATAGAGACGCTCCTTTGATTACTCGGCAAAGACATAGAAATTACATGCAGAGAGCTATAGAACATTTACGACGTTTTAATATAGACAATCCGATTGAACTAATATCCGAAGACTTAAGGCTTGCAGCAATTGAACTTGGTGCGGTAACTGGGGTTATTAGTGTTGAAGAAGTATTGGATGATGTATTCAATAACTTCTGTGTGGGCAAGTGAAATTTTTATAGATTGCTCGAAATCAAATGTTGTGATAAAAAAGAAGTGGACGGATGGCCGAGTGGTTTAAGGCACCAGTCTTGAAAACTGACGTACGTGATGAGCGTACCATGGGTTCGAATCCCATTCCGTCCGTATACTGATTCAATGTAACTCAAGTCCACTTTATTAGCCCATTTTTGCTCAATGTGTGTGTGCCTTTTTCTGGGTAGGGTCAATTCGGTATTTACGGACGACCTCTACCTGAAGCGTTTAATGCAGCTTGAGAGGGTTTGTCTTGACAGCACATCTTGCAAGTGCTTCCAGGTTTGTGCTATGGTATCTGTATATCAATGTTTATTACTTTTTTACCATTTGCTGATACTATTTTTAAAATTATGTGAGGTTGAGGGTGTCTAGAAGATCGTCCTGCTCAGTGGTTAAATGCACCTTTCCTGGTATTATGTACCAAGTGGGATGGCTAGCGCTGTTTTCTAAACGTGCAGTGGACAGAGAGTATTCTTTTCACCTATTCACAAAGAAGGAGTCAGCTAAAGATTTTGATGATATTGTTCTTCGGTGTGAAGACGGGAAAATAATACATAGATTCATACAAACCAAGCACAAGAAAGGTAGAAACAAAAAAATCAGCATAGGTAACTTATTAACGCCAGGAAAGGGTGGGGCGTTTGGCTTAATAAATACCTCATTGCTTATTTGAAGATCAAGAGTAATGGAGAGTTTGAGGGTAAAATAGGAGATTTTGTTATTGTTACAAATGCTGATTTTGATTCCACAGATTCGATACTGCATCCAGTAAGAAAGCTGAGAATGATGTCGAGTGGAAAGAATAAAGGAAAAGAAATTTCAGTTATAAGGGTAGATACACAAGATGAGTTTCTGGATGTAGGTAATGGTACAAGATATAAATTTGATAGTAGTATTATCTCATACTTGCAGGAAAGTAAGGATTTTATAAAGCATGAGATAGGTAGAGAAGTCAGCGATGAAAAAATAGAAGACTTTTTAAATAAATTAGTATTTGCAGTCAATTTGCCAAGCGGAGCTGAACTACGTGAGATCATTAAAAGTGAGTTTTGCAAGGAATTCAGCAATACCGATATGAAGCACTTCTGCAGCCGCTACCGGGAAGAAGCGTTGAATTTGATGGAAAAAGAAGAAGAGGAGTTTCTATCATACGAGCAAGCGAAAGCTCTACTTGAAGAAATAAGAGAAGAAATTTTAGGAGAGATTTGGTTTGGCATGATGGAGCCAGTAGCGTCTTTTACTGGTAGAGGTAGTGAATTAAAAGCTTTACATAACGCATTACGAAAGAGCACGGGCAGGCAAGCGGTTACATCGCAGGTTGCTACTACTAGTGGTCTTGGAGGAGTGGGAAAAAGTGAGTTAGCTAGGAAATATGCTTACAAGTATGGAAAGTATTATGGTGGCAATGTTATATGGATAAATGCTGAAAGCTTTGAGTACATGAAAAATTCTTTCTTGAGGTTAGCTGAAGATAAGAGAGTAGGTATTTCTCCCAAAGGTAGGCACGGAGGGGACAAGATGATAGAAGCTATTGTTGAAGAAATACATGCTTTCTTTGCGAGGAGGGAAAGGGAGAGCCTATTCATTTTTGATAATGCTGAAGAATATAAAGATATTAGAAGATTTTTACCTTCATCTTTGCCACTTGGATGTAAAAAACCTTACATTTTAATTACTTCTCGTAATAAAAATTGGAGAATAGCAGAAAGCGAGGGAGAGATAAAAACAATACAGCTAGGTGTGTTCAAGGAAACGGAGGCTGTGAAGTTTGTTAAGAGAGCTTTAAATATAAGAGATAATTTACAAGATGAAGAAATAAAAAAACTAACACAGGAACTACAGTATTTCCCATTAGCTTTAGGACAAGCGGTTGCATATATTAATGAAAAAAATATTGTACTAAGTTGTAGGGGTAAAGAAAAAATTGGTGTTAGTGACTATCTGAAAAAGTATGAAGAAGAAGCAGAGAAACTGCTCGACTTTGAGTCCAAATATAAAAGTGACCGTTATACTAAAACAACATTCATAACTTGGAAAATTATAATTGATGCTATAGCACAAAAAGAATGTGGGCCGGAAGCATTGAATGTTCTAGAAATAATGGCTTATCTTGCTCCTGACAAGATTTGTATAGAAGAAATCTTTTCAAAGCTGGTAACCGATAATGAAGAAAAGCTGTGGAGTGCTGTTGAGTTACTCGATAGATATTCAATAATTGACTTAAAAGAGGGAGTAGCAAACATTCACAGACTAGTGCAGAAAGTGACTGAATTGAGTTTACAAAAGGAAGGCCGGGAGGAGGAAGTTCTTAGAAAGGCTCTAGGATTGATAAATAGTGGTGATTTAGCACAGGATAGTATAAGTCATGTTGCGTCTATTTGGTGGTATTCAAGTAAGCATAGTAGGTTGATTGATGATTTTTGTTTTAATTCTATTTATGGTAAACAAAAATATACGCCATTACATTCGCTTGCTGCAAGCGGTGATTATCAGGCCATTAAGGCTATACTAACACGTATAGGAGAGAAATGCCTAGATAAGCTTTATGGTATCATTAATGCTAACAACAAATATGATGGTACTCCATTGCATTTAGCTGTTGAGAGTGGAGAATTAAATGTGGTAGAGTACTTGATTAGCAAAGGTGCTAATATCGATGTTAAGAAGAGTGGCTGGGCTCCATTACACATAGCTGCGATTGGAAAGTTGGATATTGTTAAGTATCTTATTGATAAAGGTGCTGATGTTAACACTAAAAACAAATATGGTGTTACTGCGTTACATAGGGCTGTTTATCATGAAAAGCTGAATGTTGTAGAATATCTAGTGGACAAAGGTGCTAATATTAACGCTAATGCTGTGGGACCATTTTTCAGTGGCACTCCATTACACTGTGCTGTACATAGTAGAAGCCAGAATACAGTAGAATACTTGGTTGATAAAGGTGCTGATACTGGTGCTAAGGATGAAAAAGGCAGCACTCCATTACATCATGCCGCTAAAGGTGATAACTTGAATATTGTAAAATGCCTAGTAGAACAAGGGGCTGATATTTATACCAAGGGTAGGATTGGTGGTATGGTTCCATTACACGTAGCTGCTAAGTGTGGAAGTGTGAGTATAATAAAGTATTTTATTGGTAAGGGCATTGATATTAACATTAAGGATAAATATAGTAATACTTCGTTACACTTTGCTATAGAAAAGGGTAATTTAAGTGCTGTAAGGTACCTTATTGAAACTGGTGCTGATATTAATGCTAAAAACGAGTACAGCGAGACACCACTACACTTTGCTAGCTGTATGGGAAGCTTGATAATAGTGGAAAGTTTAGTCAATAAAGGTGTTGATATTAATGCTGAGAGTAGCAATGGTAGAACTCCATTGCACTGCTCTGCCTTGTGTGGAAGCTACGATACGGCAAAATGCCTCATTAAAAAGGGTGCCAATGTTAATCCTAAAGATAAATATGGCAACACCCCGCTACACTTTGCTGCTATGAAGGGAAAAGTTGATATAGCTAAAATGCTACTAAAACACAACGCAGACGTTAACGCAAAAAATAATGAAGGCAGAACGGCATTGTATTATGCTACTAAATATAATCACCAAAAGCTTGTGGAGTTGCTTTTAGCCCATACTGTGTCTGCTGAAAGTGTTTAATGTAGCTTGAGAGGGAAAAATTATTTGTCTTGACAGCATATATGACATCCTTTACGATTAAAGTTAACAGTGAAAGTGTATATTTGTTATGTTTGCGGTGATTGAAGCAGGTGGAAAGCAGTATCTAGTAAAAAAAGGTAGTGTAATAAAAGTAGAAAAACTAGAAGCTGAGGAAGGAAAGGAGGTGGAGATCGATAAGGTAGTTTGCCTTTCAGGGAACGGTTTATCTTATTCACCTAATGCTACTGTTAAAGCTGAAGTGCTTGAACAACGCAGAGGGGAGAAAATTATAATTTTTAAAAAGAAGAGAAGAAAGAATTACCGTAGGAAAACAGGTCATAGGCAATATATAACTGTTCTTCGTATCAATGAAATCAATCTTCAAAAGTAAGGGGTAAGATATGGCAACTAAAAAATCGGGTGGTAGTTCCTGTAATGGTAGAGATTCCGCAGGTCGTAGGTTAGGGATAAAAAAGAACGGAAAAGTTATTCCTGGTAATATAATTGTCCGTCAAAGAGGGACAAAATTTCACCCTGGAAGGAATGTTGGTATGGGTAAAGATCACACAATTTTTGCCAAGATAGAAGGCTGGGTTAAATTTAGAAAGTCAGTAAATAAAAAGACTTTTATAGATATCTTGCCTGCGGATAATGTACAAGTTTCAGCTTAGGGGTCTGTAGCTCAGGTGGTTAGAGCGCACGCCTGATAAGCGTGAGGTCGGAGGTTCAACTCTTCCCAGGCCCACCATTTAGTAATTACTAAATGGATTTTTTATAACAACTTTAATATTGTATGAGCAGAAGCCTAAAGCATGAGTTTATATAAAAATTTAATCACCAGTGAATCAGTTGCAGCTGGTCATCCAGACAAAGTAGCGGATCAAATTTCGGATGCAATACTTGATGAGTACCTTTTTACTGATCCTTCCTCGCGAACCGCAATAGAGACTTTAGTTACTAAAGATAACGTTATTATAGCGGGAGAAGTGTTCGGACCTAACATCGCAAATAGCAGAATTGAAAATATTGTGAGAGATACAATAAAAGATATTGGTTACGAGCATGATGGTTTCCATTGGAGAAGAGTGAAAGTAAATATATTGTTACATGAACAATCAAATGACATTGCAATAGGGGTAAATCAAGGTGCTGGA
>JAITFM010000115.1 GCA_031281335.1 Rickettsiales bacterium
CCCTTTATTATGCTTTGTAGATTCACGTAAACTGCGCACTTTTTATACTGAATATATAAGCAAATAGGTACTATTCAATATTTATTTTTTTAGAGCGTTATGCAAGTAGTCACTCAAGACTACTGAATTTTCCTTCACATACTGAATTATGCTCTTGTTTATGACAATTGCGTTGTGCATAGTTAAATCGCAGAATATAAATGCAGTCAAATACAGCAAAATTACTGCATAAAACGTATGAAAAATCCCCTCAAATGTAATTGATATTGCATTGTTATAACTGAGCTGTATTGAACTTATTGGCCAAGGTTTTATCACTTCCACAACATTAAAAAATGCATAAGGTATAATAAAGAAAAAGAACAAGTGCATGAAATCATTAAACCAAAACGGACATTGAAGTATCTGCTTACATATGCTTCCATAGAGTTTACTTACAGAATGATAAATTGACATTATTGCTGGCATTGAAAGCGCAACAGCCAACACTTGCCCTGACGCTATTTGTATTACTATATTCTCACCACTGTTTGCTGAAGGGTCTTGAGTATGAAAAATGGATATTCCAACTAATTGTAGTACTAACATAACTATTGCCAACTTTACAAAAATAGCAGCCGCAACTACACCCGAATTTGGCATTTTGTATAATATAAAATCTCCTCCATATATGAGAACCAATATGATATCGGTAACAAATAATATTAAAAAAGAAGACCAATAGTTCTGCCAACCTGGTAAGTACCCTATTCCTAAAAAAGAGCTCACTATTTTAGCAGGAAAAACTTTGCCCAATATCTTTTCCAAGGCTGTCCAAAAAGTCTCCATGTCTCAAGTAATATTTAGCTAATAGAGTTATACTTCATTGTAACAGACTTATCAATAGTTTAAGACAAATAAAGCAAACATATACAAAATCTTTCCATTGAGAAGAATGCTACTTTAGCTAAAACATGTTTTTGAGTTTTTGCCAAAACCCTGGTTTATTATCATCAACCTTTGTGAATGCTATACTTAAACTGTATTGCGGATCATTTGGCGCATCATGTCTAATGTTAAGTGTTGAAGTTTTATTATGATAAGCACAAACATCATCATATGATAACTCTGTTGTGTGGCACTTTATATGCTCTTGCTTATCATACACTAGATCATCTGATTTCCCTCCTAGTTCTGCAAATTCAGCTTTTTTCTGACAGTCTTTTATTTTTATTAAATCCTTATCCAGTGATATTGAAACAGGCAGCATATTCCCAGCATATTCTTTAGCTAAAAGTTCACTTTGAGGGTACATTTTTATCTCCCTACCATAATGTGAGTCCATAAAATTGTCAGTGTAGAACTTATCTCCGGCATGTATGCACTCGTCAGTTGCATAAGGTACACCGTTGTAACTGCATTGAACTTTATAGTCTCCTGCTCCATTATTGTGAAAAAAATCATGAATGGTAGTGTAACTACCAGCAGCATCGTTTATATAATCCATCGCCTAATTCCTAAAACCTTTAACTTATTATAGCATGCGCAATTACATCAATCAACTAGAAAACTTCTTTCCATTACTTTTCAGCAAGTACCTAGGAAACGTATTGATAAGATTGTGACTTTCGTGTCTCCCAGTTTTTCACCTACTGCTGAACTAATTCAGGGTATTCTTTAATAATTAATAGATTCTCAGCATTCCCTTTTTTGGCTGTTTTACTAAGGTTAAATGACCCTGTGATGACTTTTTGATTATCGACAATTATTACCTTATTATGGGCGATTTTTGGCTTATCATCAATCCAAACTGGTATCCCACTTGCAAACAATTCATTTATAACACTATATTTCGAGTAAAGTTGCGATTTATCTAAAATGACTTTAACATCAACACCACGCTCCTTAGCATTAATCAAGGCATTTGCAATCGCTTTAAGAGTAAATGTATATTCTTGAACTAAGGTGGATTCTTTAGACTGGTCTATCTCGCTGATTATCGGCACAGCATAGTCCTCTTCAGGCGAGAAGCAAACTGTAGCTTTTGGACATGGCGAAAATATAGGACCTGCATAGTAATACAGAGAAAAACACAACAACAAAAGTAAAAGGTACAAAAGCCTCACAACCCACACCTGAACGTATGGTGATAGGCTACATCATAGTTTAATCATCTGTCAATAGACCCCTTGCACATCAAACCAGCTTTGGCATGTGGGAAAAGTCCCTTGACAAATCTCACCTAAAAAGGACACATTTTAAACTTCTTTGTTGAAATAAAATAGAAATAAAAGAGCTGTTTTTTGCAGTACTTTACGGATAATTTAATGGTAAAAATTCTAGGGAGAAATTTTGTACAGTAGTCACTGACATTTTTTGACGCCATTGACTGAATGGGTACGTTTTCTAAAATGTGGCAAGATAGTCTAACATAGATAATTTTACTGTATAGTAAAACTATCTATGCACCAAAGCCATTCACTATCAAGATGTTATCAATGGTTGTGTTACTCCTTATTGAGTCAACCTTGTCTAACCCGCTACTCGGTTTCGATACTACACATGTGATGCCACTAGAAATGCCTCCAACTAACAATCCAGCAGCTACAGATATACCAGCTATAAATAATATTGATAACCCAACACCTACTGCCAATACAGCTATGATACCACAAATAATACCAGTTTTCACTGCTTTATTAGCTTGTACATTATTAATTTTCTCCTCTGCCTTTTCCTCATTAAGCTCTCTGGTGCGTTTTTGACCTACAGGATTAATATCGTGCCAGATTAAATGAATCTTAGTAATACTTGGAAGCCCAGCTAATTCTTTTGCACTTTCGTTATCAATATTGTCGCTAATTAGATCAAGTTCTGTAATGTATGGATTACTTTTTGAAAAGCTTACCAACTCTTTTATATCTACCTGATTACTAGCTAGACTAAAAGTGTTACCCTTGACATATTGGCTAAAATCCATTTTTATACCCCCTGCATTTGTTATCAATATATGAAAATCATAACCGCTATTTTAATAATTGTCAACTTTATTAATATATTAAAGCAATATTAGAGTTTATAGAAAGTACAAAATTCCATAGCGCAACAAAAGTTATCTAATACCAAATCCCAGTGGCAATAGGATAAATTAAAAAGTTTTCCTGCGGTGAGAGATTCAGCGAATTTATTATGTATCTTGTTTGATAACGAAAGTTGGCATAATCTTTATGCTTAAGAAATTTACCAAATAGAAAAAAAAGCAAAAGAAGCCCTGGTCGGTATTTATTTTCAGTATTGGCGTTTTTATGCCTTAAACGCTACAATTTAGCTGCTTTTAAATGCAACTAGTCTAAGCTATAATATTTAAGAAATTTACCAAACGAGGAAAAAAGCAAAAGAAGCCCCGTTGGTAGCTAGTTATTTATATTAACTTTATAAATTGGCGTTTTTTTATTCTAAACGTCTAATCTAGCTGCTTTTAAACCGCAACTGATCTAAATTTAAACGTTAAGAAAT
>JAITFM010000026.1 GCA_031281335.1 Rickettsiales bacterium
AGAGTTTTTTTGTCTTTTTTCCCGCTCAGTAAATTTCTTAACGTTTGTAGTTTTGGTTATTTGCATTTAAAAGTAGCTGAATCGTAGCGTTGAGGATAAAAACGCCGATATTTGAGGTACATATAAATAATTAGCCACCGACCGGGGCTTCTTTTGCCTTTTTTTCGTTTAGTAAATTCCTTAAGCATAAAGGTTATACCAACTTTCGTTATTGGGGAGCCGAACAAGATACATAATAAATTTGCTAATCTAATCGTAGGGAAACTTTTTAATTTACCATTGGTATTAGGAAGAAAGTTGTAGACACAAAATCAGTTGGCTACTTTTTTTTGATTGTATCTATTGCACGACCAATTTCATCTTGTAAATCATCACGGTCATTTTTTTCATCATGATTTAGCCCTTCAATTCTGCTTTCTAGCTCTAGCTTAATTATAGTATTAATTTTATCTATGTTATCGAGAAAGCTTTTGCATTCTTCATCACTATATTCCTCACCAGATGCCTTTCTTTCGATAAACAGGTCTTTAAACCCTGCTAGATCAGAATTCTGATCGGTATTCAGTACAACATTTCTCTCTATGAAGCTAAGATCCGATAGTAATAAACTAACCTCGAGTAGATCTTCACTTTTAATGTTTGCAAGATTATTAAGGTTGTCTAAAATGTTAAACATCTTGAGTTTTTCCTGAGCAATTTCTTGATCTTCCTTGTCGAATTCAGACAACAATTCTCTATCATCCACGAATTTCTCACTAAGAGCCTTGTTGAGCTTTGAAAGATTGATATCATCTTGCTTAGTGTTGTCCAGCAACAAGTCTACTCTTGCTCTACGCGCATTAAAAATGTCATCGTAGTCACTTAGCTTTATGCTACCGTCTTTGTCCTGGTGCAGTTTATAATAATCAAGACCTTTGAAGTTTTTTTTACTGGCCTTCATCGCTACCCTCTTCTTGCTCACCCGGGACACTTCTTTTTACTGATCTTTTTGATGGATCTCTCAAAAGCTCACCTGATTTCTCCGAATTTGGCTCACTAGGCCTTGGTAATTTACCCGAATCTGGCGCATTTGGTTGACTACTATCACCTTCATCCTTATATCTCTCTGGCTTTCTTTTGCGCCCTATGGTGTAATCATGAAGTTTGTCCAAGAATTCTTGCCTATGCGATTTTGCTCTATAGAGTAGGTTATGGTTATAGCTATGCTTTCCTATAGAATCAACTCCATGCTCCCAAGTAAACTCCATAGCATCTTTTATTGTATAGCCCAAATGTGACCCCACATATCCTTTGTAATAATCTAAATATCTACCAATTCTTCTGTGTGTAATATCTTCTTTATCAACTCCAAAAGCCTTGTAAATTTTTTCCTCAAGTTTATCAACGTCATTTTTAGGTGATGTTGCAAATTTTGTTGCTTCGATAGTAGCACCTACAAACTTATGCGGTACATCAATAGCGTATTTCAACACACCTCCAACTCGTGGTATCCTGCCCAGTAGATTAGCCGTACCTCCAGCTAATCTGTCCGGTAAATGAGTAGCCCAACTGCCTAAAGACTCTAGTCTTCCACCAGCAAAGTTTTGCCACTGATGCTTGGATAATCCTTCCATCATGCGAACTAAAGGCGATGCTTCATACAGCCTAGATATATTATAAACGCTGAATCCACCACCAGCGATACTTGAGCCCATTTGTTGCACAAACTCACGTAAGGAGAACATTAAAAGTGAAAGCAAGAACAATATAAAGATTTCTCCCGCATTGATTAAATAACCTCTCTGTATGTCTTGCACCCTTTGATAGTCGCTATTTTCTTCGTACTTTTCATTTACCTTATAAAAATTCTGTAATTGGCAGCCCGCACCTTGTGTAATTACATCTTGCACTAAAGACCTTATTTTACTTTTTAAGTTTGGTTGAATGATACCTTTTCTATAATCACTCACCACTTTTTGATAATCGTTGCATTTTGTTCCATCTTGTGTAGATTGACAGTAGTACTTTGTTATTTCACTATCCATACCACCCATTTTTTTATCTATACTATTAATCAGCGACAAGATATCAGATTTTTCCACCGCGTGTGATAAACTATTCGCTAAACGTACCAGATCTTTTTCGTTTTCACTACAAGTAGCATTAACTACTATATCACTTTCCGCAATATAATGGTCTGCTGGATTCTGCTCAGTACCAGGAATTGGGTTAAAGAAAGGATAATCTATATAACGAAAACCTCTTATATATTCACCTTTTTCATCCTTAGGGTAATCCGGTGGAAGGAGAATATACCCAGCACCACCAGTAAATTTTATTGTACCACCTTCTCTGCTTAATTTTTCTATGCCCTCTATGCTTTTGTCTATGTTCAATGGGGAAGCCTCTCCGATAGTGTAAGGTACAAAAATTTGTCCTGGAGTCCAACCAAAGTACTGCTTATCAATGATACAAAAACCGCCAAACATCCATTTTGGAGCACACAATCTTACCTCAAACCATTTATTGTAGCATACAGTGAAACCTAGCTGTCTATAGAAGGTATTCATTATAATTGCAGCCAGCAATGACAGCAGGGCAAATATCATAATCGATTGTAAACAGAAACTAATACAGAATTTTATCCAACCTTCAAATAGACTTTTCAGCGGTGAAAATAAGATAGAAATTAGAAACAGTGGCATTATGGCTATAAGGAAAGCTATACCCACGAAGCCGGAAAGGAATATTATGTAAGCATATACACATAGCAGGAAATATAAAACGATCCCTATCAAAATTACCGGTATCATAAGTAGGCTTGCCCACATTTGGTAATGTAAAAACGCTGCAAACTTTTTCCAAACAGAGTAAGCAAAAAACTTATTGAACATGTCCTCCATGAAACTGAACAATTTAACACGGGCTTCTCCGCCGGCTTTGACAGGGTCCCAATTAGCATCTGTATTCATATTAGGAGCAAAGCTAGTAATTACGTTTACCATATATTCAAGTCCTTCAACAAACAAAGTAAGGAAATGATCGTAGAAAAACTTAAAACTTCCAGGAGATATAAGCACTATTACTAGAGTGATTTTTATCATCCTGATGAGCATATCATGCTTAGTTTCTCGTATCATACCAAAAAGGTAAAGGAGCGATGAAATCACTATAAATAAAACAAGCAAGGAAAGAACGAAATTATGAAAACTTGTACTCTTTTCAGCTATATTCTGAAACATAGCCTGTGCGGCTGCAGGTTCACCTTCACTGTTTTTATTGATTAACAATACACTCTTTAGGTAGTGATAAACGTAATCAAAAAACTCAAAACTATTTGATTGCTGCACTCCGCTCGAAAATTCAAAAGAGTAGCCGCCTACATTGTCTAAGTAATATCTGTCTAATATTTTTACATATATTTTCCATCCCTTTTCTAACTCCAGTAGTTTACAATTTCTGTCCTTTAACTTTTTCTCGCCTTTTTTCAAAATAAAAAGCCCGCTTCCATCTTCTGCTACGGAGTTATAACCTAGATGTATAGTGGGAGATTGAGGATTGCGCATAGATTTTAGACTTTTGTTAGGGTTGTTATCACCCGGCCTTTTAAACAGAAAGTAAGCGCCATGACCGTTGGTAAACCAACACGGAGCGCCACGTGACACTGTGCTTTTGTCATCATCTTCATTAATGCACTTACAATTTACAGTACAACTTGTACTAGAGCTACTTGAGAATTTTTGTGGACAGGATTTATAATCATTGCAAATCAAGTGAAAGTCAGGCAAACTATTATCATCTTGTTTGCCTTCAAATTTGGTTGCATATTTCGACTGCTCCAAGCTTTGCAAGCTGTAACTGCCTTTGGGTTCTTTCTTATTATTATTGCTCCAAGATGTCCATGCACCACTAACTCGTACTATTAAATCATCTCCATTGGTTTTGAATCCGGTATCTTTCCACTTTACCACCTGGTTAGGGTGAAAGCCATAATTGATTTCGCCGGTCTCAGGATCAATAGGTTCTCCACTTTCACCTTCTGGAAAAAACGCATCATGACCGATTGGAAAATGAGCACCAACTGTGATAGGTTTAGGACCAAAATAATCAGCAGGTATGCACCTTGGAAAAGGCATATCGTTCTTATTACAACCTGTTATCAGCACATAAGCTGCAAGAAGTAGTAACCTAAACCAAAATTTGCCTAAGCGTAACTGCATATCTAAATTTTTTCCAAATATAGAAATAAAACTTTACTTAAAATATCTTTTTAATTAGTTACTCCATGATATCACTCACGTTTCTCCTCCTTTTTTTCTTCCTTATCTTTAGTCCCAGGCTCTTCTTTCTCTTCTGGTTTCTTTTTCGTTTCAGGCGATGCTACCTTTCGATCTTCTTTTCCCTTACCTTCAGGTTCCCCTGAATCTTTTTCAGAACCTTGCCCTGGTGTTCCAGATTGCGTCTCAGGCAACTTATATTCAATTTGCGCTCGATCTTTACCCATTTTCTGTTTGATGTCCTTTATCGTACTCTGAGTTGCATCATCAAGTCCAACAGTTGATAGCATAGCTTGTGATGCGCTGCTAGCAACACTACTAACACTGCCAGCAATCCCAAAACCAGCACTAAATATTGCTTGTGCCATAGTTTCTGATGTGGAAACAAAAACTTCCATTGCTTTGGCAATAATGAAGTATATAATTGCCTGGATTAGGTCTATAGGTAATGCTGCAAAGTGCCCACCAGTTTTCGTTCCATCACTTAGTGCAACATCAACACTAGTGCCAGGACTATATCCAAGAGGCAGTATAGATTTCATAAGACAGAAATCATAGGACAAGAAATTTATACTAATTAAACATTGATAGCATGCAGAGAAATTTGTGAGGTTATACAAAACTGAATACATCAATTGATTCAAAATTGATAAAGATGAGAATAAAATCATCGGCTGTACTGCGACATGAGCAAGTGTCTTTATCCAGTTATCAAACAGGGACTTAGTCTGTTGAAATAAGATAAACACGATAAATAAAGGCGTTAATGACAGCAAAAACGCCACTAGGACAGTAGATATCACATATCTAAATGTAGCGCTAATAATACATTTTAAGAACATAAAACTAGCATGGAGTATTATCAAAAAAGCGATAAAACCAAAAGGACCAGCGAATATCAACGATAAA
>JAITFM010000097.1 GCA_031281335.1 Rickettsiales bacterium
TAAAAACACTGAAGTTGAGAAACTACAAAAGGAAAAGAAAGAGCTAGAAGCTAAAAAACAACCAACTGAACAATCAAAAGCTCCAACATATACTGCTGCTGTTGGTGTTGGTCTCGCTGCTGGGTTGGCAGCATTTATTGCGCTTGAACGTACAGTTAGATTAGATATTTGGGTAACGGTTGGTATAGCACTAGCATCTGCATTAGCGGTTAGTGGTGGGACATATTTAGCACTCAAACCTAGTACTCAAGTGGATAAAGCGGAAACACAAGGAGTAAATAAGGAGGCTCCTGCAAAATAGCTAGCTTGACACAGTTTATACACGTCAAGTTGACTTGACGTGTATGAGCCCCTTTGGCATCATTCCAGTGCTTGACACACAACTGTACGAACATTGCAATTTGAGCCTACCAGGAGGATGTCATTCCAGTGCCCAGACACTGGGATCCAGCCTTTCCATAATCATCAAAAACGTCGTATTTTAACATAAAACAGCTACTTTTATACTTACCAACTTAATAAAATTCCTGGATGCCAGTGTCAAGCACTGGCATGACACCCTCCTAGTAGCGCAATGTTCGTACAACCATGTGCTTGACATTGGGATAACACCCTGTATCGTGTAAAAAGTATCTAATGTTTTAAGCATTAGATAAAGAAAGGAAAAATTTTGAATGACACCACTTTTACTTCAATATTTGCACATTAACCTCGCTTCTGAACAGATATACTTCAATTTTTATACTCCCTCATCAACATAACATAATTTTGTGCTGATTGTGTAATATGTTTAATTTCTTCATCTGACATTTTTTTGAAGAATTTTGCTGGTCTGCCAGCCCATATTTCTCCACTTTTTATCACTTTTCCGTGCGTCACTAGCGAGCCAGCAGCTACCATAGCTCCAGATTCCACAACTGCATGGTCCATTACGGTAGAGCCCATACCAACAAATGCTTTGTCATGCACTGTGCATGCGTGCAGCATGCAAAAATGCCCCACAGTTACCATGCTGCCAATAATTGTGTCACCACCTGGGTTTCTATCCACATGAATTACCGTGCCATCTTGAATGTTTGTTTCATCACCTATTTTGATTGATCCAACATCTCCTCTGATTACACAATTAAACCAAATGCTCGTACTTCTTCCTATTTCAACTTTGCCTATGATATGTGAACCACCCGCGATGAAGGCACTCTCGTCTATTTTTGGTTCACGATCTTTGTATTTTAAAATGTGGTACATATTGAGCCTATGATTCTATGCCTTATATAACTTAAGTAAGATTTTTTCACTAAACAATAAATATTTTTCTTGGGTCGGAGCGTCTGGGCATACGTCTCATTTCACTTTATGATCCCAGCGCGTGACGCTTGTAAGTAATATAGAGGCATGTGCTGCTATTCCTTCATTTCTGCCAATAGAACCTAATTTTTCTGCAGTGGTCGCTTTGATATTTACAAATTCGCTATCAATCTCTAATGTCCTTGATATAGATCTCTTCATTTCCGCTTTATAAGGCGATATTTTAGGCTCCTCACAAACTATAGTAATATCTAAATTAGATACGCGGTATCCTTTTTCTTTTGCTTTTGTAGTAGCAAAGCTCAGGAAGCAAGACGAATCACAATCTTTCCACTCAGCAGAACTAGGGGGGAAATGCTCTCCTATGTCGCCACATCCCAGCGCTCCCAGTATTGCGTCAACAACTGCATGTATTACAACATCACCATCGGAATGTGCTTCTATTGCCATGTTGTGCTCAATTTCCACACCGCAAATTTTTATAAAGTTTTCAGCTTTATTTTGAGCTTTAACGAACTTGTGTATGTCATAACCAGTGCCAACACGATATTTTGGTTCTTCAAGAAGGAGCTTTGCCATATTAATATCTTCTTTTGTAGTTAACTTAAAATTGCTTTTCTCACCTTTAATAATCGCAACATGTTTTTTGTGCTCTACCATTAGCGATGAATCATCAGTGAATTCTTTGCTTGATTGGTGGCATGACAATAATTCTTTGAAATTGAAAATTTGAGGAGTTTGTATAGCTCTGAGTTTTTCTCTTGAGATCGTGGATTCGATGAAATTATCATTTGCCAATGACATGGTGTCTTCAACTTCTATTGCTGGCACTACTCCTGCATGTTGACCATCAATCATAGACTGAGCTAAGTTATCCATCAAAGTATTTGATATGAAGGGCCTGCAAGCATCGTGTATAACGACAAAATCTGGGTTAATTTTTTGCAAGCTTTCAAGCCCCAACTTAACTGAATTTTGCCTACTCTCTCCTCCGTATATCGGACTTAGTAATTTAGCACCTACACCTTCTGTCATCCAAGTAGCTGACACTGGCTCATAGAAACCTTCATGATCTTTATTAATTACCACTCTTACATAATCTATGTATTGGTTGGTCAAAAGTTTTTTGGTTGTATGAAATAAAACAGGTTTGCCTGCCAGTTTCATGTACTGCTTAGGAATCGCGTCACTGCATCTATTGCCTACTCCCGCCGCAACTATTAACGCTACTATTTTATATTTCTTAGATCTGTTAGTGTACACGTTTATCATTTTCAGCTTAAATGTATAATAGCAGGTTATTTGAAGTTTCAAAAAGATTGATAAAGTTTAAAAGACAGCATCTGGGATCCGCGATACTACTTTAGTAATAAATATTTAAGAAATTTACTAAATAAAAAAAAAGGCAAAGAAATCTCGAGTGGCGAGTTTTGACTCTATAATACTTTAAATTAGCGCTATAATAATTTACTGACGCTTAGTTCAAGCGCGATTTAGCTGAATGTAGAAAAAATGAAAAAGACATGCAGCCGCTATAATTTGATACAATCTGCCAAAAAATACCCTGAGTTTTTTACTGAATTTTGTCATTGAGCCTGCAGATCAAAAACAAGTTTTGAGTCAGAAATACCCTTGTTGCTATGATAGCAAGGCTGACGAAATTTGTCAAGTAGTTTTTTTGTTCCTGACATATGTCTAGCGCGCTGCTAAAAACCATGCGAGAAGTCTAAAACCTTATCACCAGGTTTAACAAATAAGTGGCCTAGCACTATCAATTTTATAGGTTTATCTTCGTTATGTGCTACCACCCAAGTCCCATCGCTCTCATGATCAACAATTTCTACTGGTATAAATACTACATAACCATCGTCATCAACAATCTTTATCCCAAGAAAACCCTCATCATTCAAGCTCAGAGCTGAAGAGGGAATTTTATATGCAAACCTTTTGCCTGAAGGCAGTTTTACGCTAGCAGTTAGTCCTTGCAAGGATATCATTTCATTATCGATTATCTTTACCTCTACCCTATAAGATCCGGTTTTAGGCTCAGCAATTTTACTGATGAAACTCACTTTACCCTCTAGTTTCCTTCCATCTAGCAAATTAACTTGAGCTGTGCTACCTAGCTCTATCTTATTTATTTCACTCTCTGAAACGTATAACACCACGAGAATTTGATCAAAATTAACTATGTCAGCTATCTTTTGCCCAGCGCTAATAAAATTCCCTTCATTTGTATTGATCTTATCTATATAACCATCAATAGGAGATTTAACCGCAGTATTTTCCAAATCTAGCTCCAGCCTCTTTAGGTCAGCTTTTGCATTCTGCAACGCAGTAAAAGCAGCCTCTACCTGCATCTGCGCTCTGTAGCCTTTTTTACTCAGCTTGACAGAAGAATCATATTCAATCTCGCGCTGCTTTAAAAGCGCCTTGGCTTTTTCAACTTGCTCAGTTCGACCAAAATCTTCTATCTTTAACACTATATCACTCTTTTTCACCTTCTCACCATCAGGTAAATAAATAGCAGTAACTTTACCACTTACTTCTGAGATAAGGCTAGCTCTCTGTAAGGGATTTACCGTACCAGAAAAATTTAAATATATAGCGCGATTTTGTGGCTCACATTCCTGGGTCTTTACTGAAAAGCCACTTGGTACATTATCACTATGAATAGCTCGATCTTTCTTAAAAAACACACTGTTGACAAAAAACACCAGAATAAGAGCGATACTAGAAATGACAGTTACTTTATTCCTCATCTTTAAGCAATAAAATTTGTTAATCAGTTTTGTTAGAAACAACCGCATAAATAAAACTTTTGAATTAGGAATATACGTATAATATATACATATTATACTCGTTGTCACTTCATAAGTAGCTCTGTAAACGAAAGGCAAATCGGTTCATTTCGAAACCAGCAGGGTTTCGATAACGTCGCCTTACATAAAGGTTTTTATTCAATTGAGAACAGTAGGAACTTACAAAAATTAACTATAAATTTAGCCTGGTAAGTTAATATCGATACAGCCAATAAACTACCGATCCATAAAACAACAAACCACAGCCATTGTTTAGCTTGAGGATGACGCTTTAACCATGAGATTACTAGCTTATTAATATGTGTGTTCATTACTTGATTTTCCACGAAAAACATAATAGGAATATCCAGTGTAAGCTAAAATAAGCGGTAAAAGTGGTACCGTAACAACCAACATCAAAGATAAACTTGGTCCAGAAGCAGCCGCATCAAGAATGGTATAGTGAAAGGGTATAATCCATGGATAGATACTAATTCCTAAGCCTAAATATCCCATAAAAAAGATAGCAATACTAAGAAAAAATGGACGGTACTCTCGTTTAGCATTCTGGAGATCAAACCACAATGTGAAGAATAGCAAAGATGTTAGTAGTGGAACAAAAAATAAATAATAAAAATTCGGGACACTAAACCAAAAGTTTTTGATACCTTCATTTAAAAATGGGGTCACTATACTAACCAGCGCCATGAAAATGCCCACAAAACTAAGTGTATAGGAGGCAACCTTGCGTGCCCATTTCTGTGTTATATCTTCTGTCTTCATTATGAGCCATGTAGAACCTAAAAGCGCATACCCAAACACTATAGCAATGCCTGTCATCACACTAAAAGCGCTTGCCCAATCAAATTGGCCGCCAGAAAAGTTGCGTCCGTTTACTTTCACACCACGTATAAATGCACCTAAAATCATGCCCTGACAAAATGCAGCGCTAAGCGATCCATAATGAAAAGCATACTTCCACAGTAGTCTAGATTTTCCTTCTACCTTAAAATAAAATTCAAAAGATATACCACGCATGATAAGGCCAAGTAGCATGATAATTATAGGAATATAGAAAGCAGGCATTAATATTGAATATGCAAGAGGAAAAGCAGCAAGTAATCCCGCACCACCTAGCACCAACTATGTCTCATTTCCGTCCCAAAATGGTGCGATCGAGTTTATCATATGATCACGACATTTATTCGATGGTGCAAAGGGAAGTAAAATACCAATACCTAAACCAAACCCATCCATTAGAACATAGAATAAAATAGCTGTGGCTATTAGCAATCCCCAGATTAGTGGTAAGTTAACTAATGAAGAAAAATCAAACATGGTTGTTACTCTTCCCAGATGTACTTGCCTCAATTACTGAAGCTCCAATACCGTGTTTATAAAATTGCTCTTCTTCTTTAATGACAGGAATTCCTTTATATATCAGCTTTAAAATATAATAACTGCTTGCTCCAAATATAAGGATATACATAACAATAAATGCAATTAAAGACCATGCAACCTGAGGACCAGTAATCGCAGGTGAAAATGATTCGATTGTGCGTAGAATTCCATATACAGTGTAAGGTTGACGACCAATTTCAGTAGTAAACCAACCTGCAAGTAATGCTATAAATCCAGAAGGCATCATTAACATCCACCATCCATGCAGAAAACAACTTTGGAATAATCTGCCACGAAAATATTGCATAGCACTGATTAACCCAATCATAACCATTAAGAATCCGATTCCAACCATTATACGAAAGGACCAAAATACCCATATTACAGGTGGTCTATCCCCCTTTCTCCATTCTTTTAACCCTTTTACTTCTCCTAAAAAATCATGTGTTAAAATTAAGCTGGCAAGATTAGGAACTTTTATCTCGTAGTGATTAATTTCGTTCTGTTGATCCGGATAAGCAAACAAACGCAGACCAGCACCCTTCTCGGTTTTCCATATACCTTCCATTGCAGCAATTTTAGCAGGTTGATGCTTTAATGTATTGAGTCCATGTATATCTCCCACAAGCAGCTGAAATGGTGCAGTCAAAGCCACCATAAAAGCTGCCATACTAAGCATAATTTTTGCTTGAGGAACATGTCGCTTTTTCCAAAGATAAAATGCCCCTACATCGCCCACTACAAACGCTGTTGTAAGATAGGCTACTGTCACCATATGAACAAAACGATAAGGAAAAGAAGGATTAAAAATAACTTCTAGCCAATTGGTTGGATATAGAAGCCCATCCTCGCCAACTGAGAATCCAGCAGGTGTTTGCATCCAGCTATTGGCTGCAAGAATCCAGAAAGCTGAAATAAGCATCCCCACTGCAACAATACAAGTAGAAACAAAGTGCATACGAGGACTTACCCTATTCCATCCAAACAGCATAATGCCCAAAAAAGATGCCTCTAGAAAAAAAGCTGCTAAAATCTCAAAGCAAAATAGAGGACCAAGAACATTAGCTACACGATCAGAAAAGACCGACCAGTTAGTACCAATTTGATAAGATAGAACAACTCCTGATACCACTCCCATGCCAAAAGCAACGGCAAAAATCTTGACTCAGAATCTATAAACATCACGAAAATGCGTATTATCAGTCCTAAGCCAACGCCATTCCAAAAAGGCTAGAAAGCTCGCAAGTCCGATTGTGAAAGCAGGAAATATAATATGAAAGCTTATTGTAAAAGCAAATTGAACTCGAGCTAACAGTAAAGGATCAAATTCAAACATTGTACCTAATACTTATACACTACAAGTAATAGCCACATTTGCCTATAAGTCAATAGATTTCTTGCATAACCCCTAAACTAAGCAGAAAAAAGGCAATTCACTACTTATTTTAAATATTAGCGTTTTTTGTGTGCTCTTAAATTGTCTGTCTTATCTATAAACATTAAGAAATTTACCAAGCGAGGAAAAAAGGCAAAAGAAGCCTCGGTCAATATCTATTTTAAT
>JAITFM010000076.1 GCA_031281335.1 Rickettsiales bacterium
TCAAGAGGAAGATGAATTTGATGTTGATTTAGATGAAGTATCAACGCCTACTCAAATGCAATATGTTGTAGACAAGCCAGAAGGAGTAATACAGGAAAATGACACGAAGTATAATTATACATATATCGATGAAGGTGTTAACACTGATATAATACCAATTGAGTTATTTGACGATGGCTATTTAACCTATTTTAAATTTAGGGACAGTAACAAAATACCTCAGATTTTTACAGAAGAGGGTAAAACTAAATTACCTTGTAAAAGACTATTATTTGATGGTTATGTTATAATAAAAGGGGTGCATAAGAAGTTGTTCATGCGTTATGAGAATAATGAAGTTGAGATTATAAATAGGTCACTTTAGCTGTGGTACACATAATATGAGTAAAGAAAAACGTAACAATTCGGAAAATGAGTCAGAAATAGAGAGCAAGGTAGTAACAGTTGGCTCTAATCAAGGCCATAGAGCATTAATGGTTGTTATTTTAGTGCTTCTAGTTGGTGGGATATATTATCTCTACTTTAGTCCTTCTTCTGATGAAGAGGATGCGGAAGTCATTAGAAAGGAAGAAACGGAGCAAAATGTTCAAGAATTGAAAGAAAAGTTGGAGAAAGTTCCAGATAATACCATGATTCATGAAAGGATAATAACTGATCTGCCACCTTTACCTTCTCTTACTACACCGCAAGTTATACCGGAAGTAAAACAGACTAAAAAAGAAGAAGTGGCAAAAAAAGAAGAAGAAAAACCAAAAGAAACGCCTATGTCAAATATACCTGTTTTGCCAAAGCAAAACTTCCCTCATGGCGATATTACTAGCAATTTACCTACCTCGTTTCCTACAATAGGGGGGGGTGGTTATCCTAGAGATAGACGTGGTACACAAATGTTAACAACTTCAAGTGGTGGTAAAGAGGACAAGGCTGCCGATGCCATTTTATCCAACACTTCAGTACAGCCGAGTATAGCTACCAAAGTGGGAAAACTTGGGTTTATGATTACTCAAGGTAAAATTATTGATGCTGTTCTTGAAACTGCAATAAGTTCTGATCTGCAAGGGACGCTACGTGCTATAGTTAGTAGTAATGTTTATGCAGAGACTGGTGATACGGTTTTAATACCCAGAGGTTCAAGATTGATAGGTGGCTATTCATTTGACTCGAATGTTGCAAGAGCTCGCATAAATATAAACTGGAATAGGATTATTCTTCCTCACGGAATAGATATTGCCATTTCATCACCTGGTACCGATGAGCTTGGTAGAGCAGGGGTAGCTGGCATAGTTGATAATAAAATAGCAAGTGCATTGTTTTCTTCAATATTGCTTGCAGGCGTTTCGATTGGGTCAGCTGTTGTAGGGCAAAAAGCTTCTAATCTTGTTGATGCGCTAACTGCTGTGGATGTAGTGAAATCTATCACTGCAACTACAATAGATTTTTATTCACTCAAAGACGTTATTAAACCAAAAGGGGAGATACCTAGTGACAAATGGAAATGGGGTCTTGGAGCTATTGGCAGAATTAAGAATGCTAAAAATGAGCAAGATTTGTTGAGAATAATGAAAGAGGAAATAGCAAAGGCACTAGGAATTGGAAAAGATGAGGTAAATATAAGCCTAGAAGACATAAATCAACTGCTACGACAATTTCAAAAGAAAAGCAAGTCTGTTTATGAAGAAGCAATTAGCAAATCAATCAATGATTTTTCTAAAGATATGCGAGATATAGTCGAGAGATCTACAGATAAAAAACCAACTGTTTATGTCGATCAAGGCACCGCGTTGAAAGTATTTGTTAACCAAGATATAGTATTTCCTCCACAGGCAATATTAAACCAGTAAAATGAACTATGCTGCACTTGATACATATTTAGAGCCATTACAAGGCATCTTTCAAGAGGAAGGTGTAAATGAAATATCAATAAATAAACCAAAGGAAGTATGGATTGAAAATCGTGGTGAAATAAGGTGTGAAAAATTAGAGATATTCGACCTTAACCATTTAAAATCTCTTAGCAGACTGATTGCTCAAGCCACAGAACAAAAACTGAGTGAAGAAGCACCTCTGCTTTCAGCTACATTACCAAATGGTTATCGTATACAGATAGTATTTCCACCAGCATGTGAGTCTGATAAAGTAGTCATGTCAATTCGTAAACCCTCTACCATGCAATTAGCACTGGATGATTATGAAAAGATAGGGGCTTTTTCTGAAACTGTTATAGAAGTAACTGATGATCCAGTGGACCGTCACCTGGATTCACTATTAAAGCAAAGGAGAATAAGAGAGTTTTTAGAATACGCTGTAATAAATAAAAAAAACATCATAATTAGTGGCGGAACTTCTACCGGTAAAACTACTTTTACTAACGCAACTTTGCGTACCATTCCAGCCGAAGAAAGAATTATTACTGTTGAGGATGCGAGGGAAATCGTTTTGAACGATCACCCTAATAGAGTACATCTGATTGCCTCTAAAGGAGGGCAGGGCAGGGCCAAAGTGACCACTCAAGATTTGATAGAAGCATGCTTACGTTTAAGGCCAGATAGAATAATAGTTGGTGAGCTCCGTGGAGCGGAAGCTTTTAGCTTTCTTAGGGCAATAAACACTGGTCACCCAGGATCAATATCAACCCTTCATGCGGATAGTCCAGCAATGGCCCTTGAGCAAATAAAACTGATGGTCATGCAAGCAAATCTTGGTATTCCCCCAGATCAGATCATACCATACATCAGAAATGTAATTGATATTATTATTCAGCTAAAAAGAACCAGTGGAGGGAAAAGAAGCATTTCTGAAATATTATTTACTAGATCATCGGATGAAAATGCTTAAATTTATACATAATGAGGAAAAGTAGTTTATGAGTAATGGAAATCATCTGCGCAACATTTTGATAGGAGGGGTTGTAGCTTTCAGTGTACTAGAATTTTGCTTCTATTTATCTGGTGTATTGTTCTACCTATTTGTTGATGGTCCAGATGGCGTGGATTTTAAAGCAATTAACCCTAGCTTGACGCCTTTTCCTCAAGCTCTTTGGCCAACAATTTTTGATCATATACAATATAGTTGGCATCATCCAGAGTTGTACAGCCTTGAGCTCAAAATTAAGTTAATTGCATCTTCTGCGCTGCCTATCGTTGTCTTGATAATTATTTTATGGAATTTAAGGGAAAGGATAGTTGAGTGGCGGCCATTTAAAAAGAAAGAATCACTACACGGAGATTCGAAGTGGGCATCAGAGAAAGACATAAGAAAAGCCGGGTTAAGAAGCAAAAAAGGGTTATTGCTTGGTAAAGATAAAAGAGGCTACTTTATTGCTGAAGGGTTTCAACATGCATTGCTGTTTGCTCCTACAGGTTCGGGTAAAGGTGTTGGCTTTGTAATTCCTAATTTATTATTTTGGACTGACTCGGTAATTGTACACGACATAAAGTTAGAAAACTATGAAATAACAAGTGGTTGGCGAGAACGGCAGAAGCAAAAGGTATATGTGTGGAATCCAGCACAGCCAGATGGAATAAGCCACTGTTATAATCCGCTACAATGGATTAGTGAAAAACCCGGACAGATGGTTGATGATGTGCAGAAAATAGCTAACCTAATCATGCCTGAACAAGACTTTTGGCAAAATGAAGCAAGAAGCTTGTTTGTTGGAGTAGTATTGTACTTACTTGCTGCACCAGAGAAAGTTAAATCTTTTGGTGAAGTTGTGCGCACGATGCGTAGTGATGACGTGGTTTATAATCTTGCTGTTGCTCTTGATACAATGGGTAAAATAATACACCCTGTGGCGTACATGAACATTGCGGCTTTCTTGCAAAAAGCTGACAAAGAAAGGTCAGGTGTCGTATCAACTATGAACTCATCACTTGAATTGTGGGCAAACCCATTGATTGATACTGCAACGGCGACAAGTGATTTTAATATTTTAGATTTTAAAAAGAAGAAAACTACAGTTTATGTCGGCTTAACTCCTGATAACTTAACTAGATTAAGACCTTTAATGCAGGTTTTCTACCAACAAGCAACTGAGTTTTTGTGTAGAAAATTGCCATCGGATGATGAGCCTTATGGTGTATTGTTTTTGATGGACGAGTTTCCAACACTTGGAAAAATGGAGCAATTTCAAACTGGAATCGCATATTTTCGTGGTTACAGGGTCAGATTATTCTTAATTGTTCAAGATACTGAGCAGCTCAAAGGAATATACGAAGAGGCAGGAATGAACTCCTTTTTATCAAACTCAACGTATAGAATAACTTTTGCAGCCAATAACATTGAGACGGCTAATTTAATATCGCAACTTATAGGGAACAAAACTGTGCAACAAGAATCGTTGAACAAACCTAAATTTTTAGATTTGAATCCTGCTTCAAGATCGTTGCATATTTCTGAGATACAGAGAGCGTTGCTGCTGCCTCAAGAAATTATTATGTTGCCACGTGATGAGCAGATAATTTTAATAGAGTCGACTTATCCAATTAAATCAAAGAAGATTTTGTACTACAGTGATAGCACCTTTACGAGGAAGCTGCACAAATCAACTTTTGTGCCTACACAAGAGCCATATGATCCAAATAAAGTTTTTTCTGCTACTAACGAAGATAAAATTAGTAAAGAAGAGAATAATGCTATCGCAGGGCCTAGCGCTGCTGATTTCCTGTTGAAACTCAAACTGAAGATGCAGTATATGATGAATCAGAGATTAACGATGAGCTTAAAGAGGAAGAGCTTGATGATGAATATGTTGATGACAAGTTTGAAGATGAGGAAGATGACGGGTTTGACGACGAAGAGGATGAATTTGAAGGTGGTGATAAATTTCGAGAAGAAAGAGACGATGATGGGTTTGATGACGAAGAGGATGAATTTGATGATGAAGATATTGACGACGAATTAAAAAATGACAACAAAGCCGAAGATAAAGGTTAATTTTGCCTATTTTTTTGGCTCAGAAAACAAGTTATGCAAATCATTAAGCTTTTCACATTAAGCCATTTTTAATTAATTAGTATTAAATTATCTACTTTAAGTTAGGGGAGTAGTAAAATGAGTAATAAAAAAACATTAGCAGTTACAGCATTTGCTTTATTATTGTCACAACAGTCTTTTACAAGCGAAACAGAAGGATTTTACTTCGGTAGTGGATACTATGGTCAGTTTTTTAACAGCATGGGTTCACTGAAAGTCAAAACTAAAGACATCACTAATGCATCCATAAAGGATGGGAACCACTTTGGGACGAAAGGTCAGCTTTTAAAGAAATACCAGTCAAATTATAGCCCTCTTTTTGCTGCAAATATGGCATTTGGCTATGAAGGAGAATTGGGTAACAATAGCTATAGAGCTGAATTGGAAGGAATGTATTCTTCTATAAAAGTGGACAATACTGATTTAGAAGGCAATAGGGTAAATGTAATGTGCCAAAGAGAGTTTGAAATAGAAGAGGGGCAAAACAAGCAAAAAAAACTTATGGATATGGTATAAAAGCCAGTAACGACCAAATTGAAAACATATCTGTGATGGCTAATGCTTACTATCATTTGAAAAGTGACAGTTTCTCCTTTTCTCCTTATGTTGGAGCTGGGGTTGGTACAACAAGGATGAAGATGTTTGGAGCAGCATCAATAAGACCTGCATATCAATTAAGAGCTGGTCTTGATTATCCCATCAATGAAAATGTGAATATGCATGTAGGGTATAGGCATTTTGGTGTTATCGGTGGCGACTTTAAGCTTAACACAGATGCATTGAATGAGAAGGTAGTAGAGGCCGGACAAGAGAAGAATAAAGCATTTAATAAAAAAGAAAACTTTAACCCGGTAACAGGTAAGGAAAAAGATAGCATAAATATAGGAAGTGGATTGTTTGCCACACACGGTCTAGAGGCTGGTCTTACTTTCCATTTTGCTAGTAAATCTTAAGGCATGTTACTCTTTGGGGAGAATAAACCTTTTGGCATAATTCCAGCGTATAACGCTGGAATTCAGGAGAAAAAGAAGCACGGATCCCAATGGACTTTGTTGCATAGCTAGCTACGCAACAAAGCCAACCAGGATGTTACTTTAGCAATAAATATTTAAGAAATTTACCAAATAAAAAAAAGCAAAAGAAACCCCGTTGGTGGCTAATTATTTATATTAACTTTATAAATTGGCGTTTTTTTATTCTAAACGTCTAATCTAGCTGCTTTTAAACCGCAACTGATCTAATTTTAAACGTTAAGAAATTTAC
>JAITFM010000080.1 GCA_031281335.1 Rickettsiales bacterium
CTTGCTCTTTGGTTTCTACACCCGCAACCTCTGACATACCAATTCTCAAAAATATATTTCAAATGATATCCACATTCTGCGTAAAGTAAAGTGCTATTTTACTGGCAACTCTGCTGCCCGTTCCATACTTTAAGCATAGGCCCGGCGGGCCTATGTACATAGGGTGATTAAAGGATCGAACAATAGAACCACAACCCCAGGTATTGTTCAGCGTTTGAACTGCTAAGATTTCTGCTAGGTGCATTATTTCTTACAAATTCTGCAAATGCCTGTACTTTTAGTGTAGGAGTATGTCTTTTTGCAACATCTTCAAAATCTACAAAGTTAATCAGAGTTATTCCTCCATTTCCCAGTTTTTCTTTAAAATCACCACTGTGAGCTTTAAAAAAGTTTTTTATACCAGCAAATGTCATAGTTTTGAAATCACATTTATAATGTGTTGATAAAGCATCAACTAATGGTCTGTGGATTATGCAGAAAAATCTCATAAAAAAGGCAGAACAGAATTGGACTATGGCTATACCTAATTGGGCTTTAACTATATCTCAACTTGATATTTTTTCCCCTGGTAGATTAAAAATCGAGTTGAATTAAAAAATTCGGTTTGACACACTTTTTTAAACATTCCCCTTTTTCTGCTTCATTAGCCTTGTTAATTAAAATATGGGTATATTCTGGGTATTGTTCTTGTAAGCTTTCTTGGTTGTCAAACTTACTGCGTACATTTTTATTTCTTTTCCATATACTAACTAGATTGTCAATGTTGCTTTCTCTTAAAAAGTCATACAGTGGCTTATTCTCTTCTTTAAGTTTTCTGATTTCCTCTTGACATTGCTTCCAATATTCTAACACCTTCCTGTTAAAATTAGAATCCTGCTCTAAATAATCTAGTCTGTTCACTTCGGTATCTTTTAACAGAGTGTATTTTACCAAAATCTTTGCTACTTCCTCATGTTCGTGCTCGATAGAAACAACTTTTTGCACACCGGGTTCAAGGAATAAGTGAGGTACAAGTCTTATATGGTCATCTTCAACAACTAAACGTAATGGAGTTCTTCCATCTTCATCTACTACATCAACATCCTCAGCACCTTTGTTTATTAGAGTTTTGATCATCTCTAGATGACCACTTCTAGTAGCCAGATATAATGGAGTACGTCCATACAGATCTACTGCATCAATATTCGCTCCATCTTTTATTAACTTTTTGACTTTTGTTATCCCTCCTTTTTTAACAGCATTAAAAAGCTGTTTATTTAACTCTGTTTGTTGTACTTCATTCATAAAATACCTCCAACTTATCAATGTACCAATATAATAATGCAACATAAATATTTGATATTTATTAATATTGCTATATTTATATTGTGTATAAAATCTTCAACCCAACTCATCACTACCCGGCAACGGCGGCAAGCCAAACGCTTCCCTTTTTTCGTTGAGTGTCATGAAGCTTGCGTTTTCTACGTATTTCCACAGCTTTTGTCTCTTTTCCATGAGAATTTCTATTGCATCTTTGTCGTATGACAAGCACAGATCTTCACCGAATCTTGGTGTCAGCCAAGAATTTAGGTGACAGACGATGTTTTCTAGTGTTGGCAAAACCGTCTGCTCCCAAAGGGAAAGGCGTGCTTCGACCAAATTGCTGTAAGTGTTGTCACCTGGTATGCTAAGCAACTGCGGCGGAACACCAAAAGCCAGTGCAATATCGCGAGCTGAGCTATGTTTAGACTCAATGAAATCCATATCTCTTGGCATAGACTCATTTCCTTCCATTCCAAGCCTCCTTCAAGCAATATTGGCCTTCCAGCGCTGACAGAGCCTGAGTAATGATCATTTATCTGTTCTTTCAAGCGCTGATACTGCTCCTGGCTTAAATTTCCACTGCTCCCATCTTTTACTAGTTTTACAACTATTGCGCCACTTGGTCTCGCCCCATTTTTCAGCATTGCCTGATTCCAAGCACCAGCTTGGTTATGCTGATCTATGCTATATGCTGCTGCCTCAATTGGCGACAGTCCATACCAATCACTCAAAGGATTGAAGGTTTTAAGATGTAGCACTGCTGAACGTCCAGTTAGCTTGTTGACCTTAAAGTCATAATTGTTATTGTTCACGGTGTAGCGGTATATATAAGGAACGTTATTCCTTCCAGGAACAATCTCAACTCTATCGGGGCGCAGAAGATAGAGCTCTGTTGGCGGTTTCCTATTGTTTTTCGGCTCAATCATCAACACATAAGCATTGCCGCTAATTAATCGGTGAGTTACAATTCCCTCAATAAACTCTGATTTTGATGTTATTGGGCTGGGAGAATAAAGTAACTTCAGTAATGGATGGACTTTTAGTTGCGACTTTCCCTGATTAGTAAGCCGGCAGAGGATAAAAGGCACTGAAGATGCAGCATTTGCAATCATGTTGATTGCTCGAAAGGCAATAACATTTTTGACGTAGCCTTCCTCAGCAAAACTCGCATAACTGCGCTCACTCCAACTTGGCTCCATTATGAGCTGCAAAGCAGAGTATTTATGTGCTTTTCTCCTTTGAAAAATATTGAGATTCATATCTGCCTCCTGTTTGTTGAAAAAATTGAATTTATTGAAAAATTGAAATTATGGTGGAATTATATAAATTGGTATCACACATACGAACATCATGTTTGAAAACAATCTCTACACAGTAGTGAAAGGCAGGAGGGAACGGTCAAAAAAATGAGCTTTTTTCTGAGCTGAGCGAAGCCACCTAAGGTAGAGAATGGATCAGGAAGGAGTGCTGTATAATTAGTTATACTAGTAACTATCTTTCCTATGTCTTATTGCACTAACCACTACCATATGTTCTATATTATCTATTTCATAAATCACACGGTAATCACCTACTCGCATTCTACGAGATCCTTTAAATTTGTATGACAAAGACTTTCCTATTTTATCAGGATTAACTGTAAGGTGCTCTTTTATGGCTTTTTCAACTCTCAATCTTATTGTTTTTGGGAGAGCTGGAAGATCCGTTTCTGTAACATCCTTTAGAAATTCAATTTTGTAGGGCTTTATTCCCACTTAACATCTTCAAGCTTAACTCTTTCTGCACCTGAGCGTTTAGCAGCAAGCTCAGCTAGTGCCATATCTTCTTTCTCAATTTCAATTGCTTCTTGCATTAGCTCTTGTGCCAGATCTTGAATGGACTGGTTTTTTATTCTAGCCAACTCAACAAGATACTCTGAAATTTCATTGTTAAAAGTTATGCTGAATCTTGAGTCTGCCATATGTTTTACCAAAACCTACTACAACAATTATACAACATTTTCCTGAATTTTTCAATAAAAGAAGTTACCTATATGTAAAGAGGATTTTATGCACCTGTGTTGACAAATAACTAAAGATTTGCCATAACTGGCTTTTGCTAATGGCACAGAAGTTACAAGATATCATTAGGAATAAAGAAAACTGTGGTCAATGTTACGCACTGGGATGACATCAACAGATTTAAATAGCAAAAAACAGAACATGGTAAAGTGGCTAATATCTAACCAACTTATCAATTATAACCATGCTGTAAAATTCATGGAAGCAAAAATTCAAAGAATTTACGATAGTTTGTCTGATGAGTTAGTATGGCTGCTCCAGCACCCTCCACTTTACACAGCAGGGATCAGTGCAACAGATGACGACATTGTTGAAAAATTATTTCCTGTATATAAAACAGGCAGGGGTGGTAAATACACATACCATGGCCCGGGGCAGCGCATTATATATTTAATGTTGGATCTCAGAAAAAGAAATAAATGCGATATAAGGCTATATATTAGAGACCTTGGTAATTGGATAATAAATGTTCTAAAGTACTTCAATATATTTGGAGAATTCAAAGAAGATAGAATAGGTATTTGGGTGAATAACAACGGAGTAGAAGAAAAAATAGCAGCTTTCGGTATTCGTGTAAGAAAATGGATAACTTATCATGGCATAGCACTTAACGTCTCTCCAGATCTTTCTTACTACAAGGGCATTATTCCTTGCGGGCTGAAAGATTATGGTGTTACATCAATGAAAGAGCTAGGAGTTGAAGTTTCACTTTCTGAATTGGACGACATACTAAAAAAAGAGTTTTATAAGATATTTTAATGCGTTCCGTTATTGTTTACATTTTATACTTCATCCTTGTTTTATGTATTAACACGGGTGTCTGTGCAGTTGATCAAGTTGATATTATTGCTCCTTCTTCGAAGGGGAAAGAGTCAGATTTACCTACTATAAAAGAATATGTAGAAGCCTTGGGTTTTTATCCCCATATTTCGGAGAAAATATACAGTAATGATAATCCATTCTACTCTAACTCCGATGGATTCAGAGCAAAAGATTTGATCAGTGCCTTAACCGACGATAGCAAAATAATTTGGTGCATTAGAGGAGGAACGGGAGTCTCTCGGTTAATTCCTTATCTAGAGAGGTTGTCTAATGATAAAAAAGAAAGAATTGCCCAAAATAAAAAAATTCTTATAGGCTATAGCGATATCACTGCCTTGCACATCTATCTACAAGTCAAATACGATTGGCAAACTCTTCACGGTACCATGTTGGAAATGATAGTAAATAACTCTGTTTCTGAAAACTCTGTTGAAAAATTAAAAGAGTTAATTCTGAACAAACGAGATTCCATTAGATTTGATAACTTAAAAATAATTAACAATAGCATTAAACTAAAAAATGGCAGATTAGAATCCAAAATTGTTGGTGGTAATATGACTTTAGTTGAAAACAGTATAGGAACTGCTTGGCAAGTAAATGCAAAAGGCAAAATTTTATTTTTGGAAGACATAAGAGTTTATCCATACGCAATGGAACGCAGTTTAGATCACCTAAAACAAGCTCATGTTTTCGATGAAGTGCAAGCGGTGATTTTTGGTAGCTTTACTAATCCCGGCAACGACAACCTCGTTGAAGCTGTAAAAGAGAGATTTGCAAAAAGTGTCAACTTTCCGGTGTTCACAATGCAAAGAATAGGCCATGGGTATACAAACGATCCCTTACCTCTTAACACCCACACTACCATCAGCATTCAAGACGAGAAAGAAGGTTTGTTCTTTCTGGATGTGCAGAATTTACAGATTGATCTACCTGTATCACAGTAGAATGGATGCACAATGTTAGTGTTATCCGAGTAACCTTATGCGTAACACTATTTGTTGTTTCAGCGACTAAAAATATTAAGAAATTTACCAAACAAAAAACAAGGCAAAAGAAGCCCTGGTCAATACCTGTTCAAAAATATTGGCATCTTTTTAGTCTTAAACGCTGCAATCTAGCTGCTTTTAAACCGCAACTAACCTTAGCTTAATGTTTAAGAAATTTAC
>JAITFM010000095.1 GCA_031281335.1 Rickettsiales bacterium
AAAATAAAAAACCTTTATAAAAAGCTCGCAAGTGCAGAGAACATAAAAAACACTCAAATAAATGGAATGAATTTCGTAAGCCATGCTTTCACTGACATTCCAGTAAGTATAATAAGGGAATTTGTTCTGCAGCAACAAAAACTAAAGACTGTAATAGCTTTCACAGCAACGGAAAAAGATAAAACAGTGCTGATTGTTAAAGTAAGCAAAGACTTAACTGATAGGATCGACGCAAAAGAGCTGGTATCTACCGTAACTGGAAGGGGTTGCGGTGGAAACGCTGAACTTGCTCAAATGGGCTGCGATAGTAGTGATATTATTACAGCTATTTATAATTACTTAGCAAGATAGTATATTATGCCCCTGCTGCATGTGCAGAGTAACTATGCTTTCGTGTTGTAAGTCCATCCAATTTAGTTTCCACTATTTCTTGACTGATGTTTTTATCTTTGCTGATTAACGTGAATTCAACATCCTTAGAAAATCTATCCCACATTCCAAGCAAATGATTTTTTATCTGAGGCCATATATCCTTTTTAAATGTTTCTCCACCATCAGAAAATACGTCACCTATCAAGCCCCCCACTTCCTCATAACTTGACTCGAAATATTGAAGAAATTCTTTTACTTCTTCATAAGTGTCATGTGCCACTTTTAACGCTTTTCCTTCTGTACTATTTTCGTCTCCAATAGCTGACAATCCAAGCATATTATAATTCCAAGTAATCTGCACAGGCTTTATCACCTTTCTATGTATCCAATCCCAACCTATCCAATTACTCTCAGTATCTTTTGATATATTTTTTGGTACATGATTTATTATCTTCTTTACCAAATTGCCTATCAAAGGAGATAGTAGAGCCTGACAAAAATGTTTGACATTATCTTTCGTTTTAATCACGGGATATTTGATGCATTTCTCTGCTAAGCAGTATTCAAGTTCTGCTTTTTCTAATAACTTCTTGATTTCTTCTTCATTAAAAGTTTCTTGCTTGAATACCTCCAGTAAATCATCTTCTATGATTGCAAATTTTATCTTTTCACGAGAGGTCAGTTCTTCTTTGTAATCATATTCTGTTTTTTCATTTATCAATAATCCCTCTTTTTTCAACTCCAATTGTTCTAATGCTTCTAGGATTTGTTGGTTATTTTTTAAGTGCTGCTCTATTAACTTTGTATTCGGATGCTCTTTTCCTTTGCTATTTCGCTCATCTTCCAAGTATTTATTTAAATCCTTATTTCCTTCTATTATTCTCTTCAATAGTGCAGGTTTTTCAGGTTGCATTAAGTATTTCTCGATTCTCGTTCGGTGCGAATTAATCTTTTCCACTAGATCCGGCGCATCTTCCTCTAATAGCTTACATGAACGTTCTATACCCTTCGCTTGTTCTTCAAATAAACTTTGAATTTTATATTTTGTTATTTCTAAATACGCCTCTTTTATAAAGTCATTCACTTCCTCTGCAGTTTTCTCATGTATCTTTTTTTCTAAATCCTCAAACTTCCTTATTAGGCTTAGTCTCTCCTTATCAAGTATATCTGATTGTCTCAATTCACCTTTAGCTCTTTTTATTACTGATCTTATTAGTCTTTTCTCAACCTCTTGATCACCATATTCGAATTTAAACAGATCTTCTAATTTCCTTTTCAGAGCACCATCTTTTAAGTTATTTTTCCCTATATCCCCATGTATTTTTCTTAATTCTTCACATACCTCCTCATACCTTTTTTCTTCCATTCCTTTTAACTCTTTTATCATCACTTCAGCTTTACGTAAAGCCTCCACTGTTTCTTTAGGGTATATATTCCTATAATCATCAATTATCGTCCTTTTAGCTATTTTTCCTTCTTTTATAAGCTGTTTCCATACTGCTTTAAGTATGGGAAACTCTTTATTACTTATATCACTTGTTATCTCACCTACTTTTTTATTTTTCAGTTTCTTTATGTATTCTATTATAATCTCTTTTTCAGCTGGCAATTTCTTACCTTGGCTTTTTAATTCTTGTTCTACTAATACTTCTTTTAGCCTTTCTTCTAATGAGAAATCTCCCTTTTTTTTTCTTTCCTCTTGTGCAAATTTGATTGCTTGTATAAAGGCAACTCTGTAAGCATCTTGTATTAAGTGACTTGTCAACTTAGGATCTACACTATTCACCGCTTTCAGTCTGAACTCGTTCAACAATTCCTTCAGTTTGTCATATGTGATATCTTTTTTGTCTAACTTCAATAGCTCTTCCATAGCTTCTGTGAATCCTTGAATCGAAGTTGCAAGCATACCCCTGATCTCATTACGTAAAGGCTTAAGACCATTTTTCAAGTGGATATTAGCTGATAGTTTCAGTATGGTATTATGCTCTGCATCTTGTGTAACAAATAGCTTATCATTTTTATCTTCACACAAATCTTTAAGTAACTGTTCAAATTGTGGAGGAAACTTAATTTCCATATCCCACCTAATGTCTGACTCACCAGCATCTATCTCGTGAAAAGATACCTCAATATTCTGGTGTTCATTCTTATACAACCCACTACCTATTTTAACGGTAGCAATCAAAGAATGAGATAACTTCCTATTCAAAAGATAAAAAGTAGCCAAAGCTAGTGTTGCAGGAATAATTAAGGTGACAAGCACAACTATATTAACAGGAATCGCTATTGCAGCAAGAACACTATATGCCAATCTTTTTGCTGTACTTTCACTTACTTCACTTTTTTTTGTTTCATTTCCCTCCGGACTAGCTTGTATTTTACCATCTGCTTTAGACCTGTTATATGCTACTAATCTCAATGAAATAGAAGCAATATAAGGAAGCATTAAAACTGACAGAGCTAAATTCAACACCCGTTTTTCCGGGCACATTCCCTTTATCTCTTCAAATATTTCTCTTAGTATATTATACCAGAAAGTGAAAAAGTCAGAGTCATAACCTTTATAACGAAATATACTTAGTGGAACGTTAAAACCAGAAGTCATACCACCAAAAAATTTCTCCTCTTTCCCCGAACTGGAAGCAGCAATAGGTTCTTTTTTACCTGAACCACCATTAGTTAAGCCAATAACTCCACCAGGATCTACAACAGCATTCATACCATAACCTTACCCCAATTGCCTAAAATATAGCATAAATACTAACAATTTGCAACTACTAAAAATCTAACTTAATACCAACAATTAAATCTTGGTATTCCTTAGAATAGAAATGGGTTCCAATTTCTACATTAATTTCTAAAGATAAGGCAAGAGTCTGTTCTTTTATATACTCACTCCAAGTACCCACTGCTTCTTTAATTTTCTCACCCTCTGTTTTGATTACTACTCTGATTCTATTGGATATATGAAAATCAGCTTGCTTTCTAGTTTCTTGGATGAGCCTCACGACATCTCTAGCGAGCCCTTCTAGAATTAATTCATCATTTAGTTCAGTGTTTAGGATAACAACTCCTTTGTTGTTATCAAACGCAGAGGAATATTTACTGTTTGCTTTTAATAATAGTTCATACTCACCTTTTTCTATAATGTAGTTTTCTGAGTTATCCCCTAAGAATATTTGTTCATTTTCAATCTGTTTCCATTTTCCTTCCTTGACATGTTGAACTAATTTCTTGATTTTGTCTGGAACCTTCTTTCCAAGTAGTGGGAAATTTAG
>JAITFM010000126.1 GCA_031281335.1 Rickettsiales bacterium
ACATAAAAAATATTGTTTTGATCAAGAGAAACCGCAGCTATCATGTACTCCTTAGCTTTTGCGTAGTCCTCCTTTTTTATATAGATCAGACCTAGATTTGCCAATAAAGGAGCACAATTTTTGTGTATGTTGTACAACTTCAACATTTCACTTAACGCCAGATCAGGGTTATATTGTGAAATTATTGTCAGAAAATTCTCTAATATATAAGAGTTACTAGGGTATTCTTTTAATAGTCTTGTGTAGATCTCTATTGCGTTTTCGTATTCTTTGTTGGCATAGTAAATGTTTCCCAGTCCGATCAAAGCATTTTTATGATAAGGAAATTTTGCAATGGCTTGGTTAAGGAAAGAAATGGCTGCCTCATTATCTCCAGATTCAAAGGAATCTTTTGCTTTTTTTTAAATGGAGTGTATGCTAAAATGCTTGCTAGAATTCTGTGCAACTTTGATATTAAACTTATCACTTTTTTTCTCAATGACGTCAAAGTCTTTATATTTTTCATCAGCTTTTATGTATTTAGCAACGTTATCAAAGACTTTTCGTATCTCCAAATCCTCGTTAGCATGAGCAGTGGGAAAACTTAGTGAAACTATAGAATAAATTAATATGCAGATAAATGCAGTTCTCGGTGTTGTAGCGTTGGAGCCACGGATTGATATCATTCCGACACGTAACCAGTAAATCTTACTTTCCTGAGTTATGCGCAACATAGTATAAATTTATAAATGCTGATCTAGCTATCTCATATAATAATAAAGATAGTATTAATTAGAGGCAAACATATATATTTACTCCATTTTGCAGCATGTGCGCAATTAAACTTAACAAAAGAGTATAAGCAGCATTCTACTAGCTAATTTTGCACAGCCCTATTGCAATTCAATCAATTGGCGTATAAGCTTTAAATAAAGCCTATGAAAAAAATGGAAGCTTGTTATTCGTTCGACGATATACTACTCTTGCCAGCCCATTCTAATATATTGCCTTGTGATGCAGATACGAAAACTTATTTAACAAATAGTATAGAACTCAATATTCCTCTCATATCTTCCGCAATGGATACTGTTACTGAATCAGACTTTGCAATAGCTATTGCTCAACATGGTGGGATAGGTTGCATACATAAAAACTTATCAATAGATGAGCAAGTTTCGGAAGTCAGAAGGGTAAAAAAATATGAAAGTTGGATCGTGTATAACCCAATCACGATTTCTCCAGATAAAACAGTTGCGGAAGCAATTTCATTAATGAAAGAGCACAATTATTCTGGCATTCCTGTGGTTGATCAATTTAAGTTAATGGGAATTTTAACTAACCGGGATGTGAGGTTTATTGAAGACCAGAACATGGGTGTAAAAGTTTCTGAAGTGATGACAAAAGACAAGCTAATTACAGTGCGGGAGCAGGAAGTGGATAGCGCCTCAGCAATGAAATTGTTGCATGAAAACAGAATAGAGAAGCTTTTGGTCGTAGATGAAAATTCTTGTTGCATAGGCCTAATTACGGTTAAAGACATTGAAAAATACAATAGATACCCCAATTCATGTAAAGACAGTAAAGGGCGGCTCAGAGTTGCTGCTGCAGTTGGCACTGGCAAAAAGGATGGCATAGAAAGATGTGAAGCTTTAATTGGAGAAGAAATTGATGTGATTGTTGTGGATACCGCTCACGGTCATTCCGAAAACGTTATTAACACCATTAGAGAAATAAAAGCGATGTATCCAAACACGCAGCTAGTAGGCGGTAATATTGCCACAAAAGAGGCTGCTGAAGCATTGATTGACGCGGGCGTTGATGCAGTTAAGGTTGGCATAGGGCCTGGATCAATCTGCACAACTAGGATAGTTACAGGTGTTGGTGTACCACAATTTTCCGCAATTCAAAATGTTGCAGAAATATGTAAAGCAAGAAAAGTGAGATTGATTGCCGATGGTGGGATAAAATACTCAGGAGATGTTGCAAAAGCTATCGCAGCCGGCGCTGATTCTGTGATGATTGGTTCACTTTTTGCAGGCACTGACGAAAGTCCAGGCGAAATCATCATGTACAAGGGCAGAGCATACAAAGGCTATCGAGGAATGGGGTCTGTCAGCGCAATGAAAAGAGGTTCAGCGAGCCGTTATTTTCAAGATAAAGACTCAAAACTCAAGTTAGTTCCACAAGGAGTAGAAGGAAGAGTTCCATTTAAAGGTCCAGCTTCAGGGGTGATCCACCAATTAATTGGCGGGTTGCAGGCTGCAATGGGGTATACTGGTAATAGTAGTATAGAAGAGATGAAGAAAAACTGCAAATTCGTTACTATTACTGCATCTGGACTCAGAGAGAGTCATGCTCATGATATAATCATTACGCAAGAAGCTCCAAATTACGCTTATCAAGCATCCAGTTTACCAGCTGATCCAGAGTAAATCCTTTTTTCAATGTCATCCAAGTGGAATCTGAGCCATAGAGACGGGGCTGAAAATTGAATGCAAAAACTACTTGACAAGTTCCTCCAACCCCCTTATAATGATACTGAAGCTATTATTTATCTTCAGTCTGTGCAGATAAAACGACAAAAAACTCAATGTACTTGGCGTCTCATGTTTAAGTTTTTGCACTATGTGTACCTCATGTCTTTGTAAACTTTTAAGGTTTTTACCTAATATAAGCTGAAACGCGCTTATAAGTCGTTTAAGACAGTAAAAAACGCCAATTTAAAAGATAGATAGTGAATAACTAGCTAACGGGGTTTCTTTTGCCTTTTGTC
>JAITFM010000143.1 GCA_031281335.1 Rickettsiales bacterium
AAATATTTTAATGGGTCCTGTGAATTTTACAAAGTAGGTTGTTGAAGGTCTTTAGGAAACCCTTTACATTAACTATTCCAACTATTATCGGTTAATGTCAAATTTTGCAATGATACAGCATTCGATGCTCCCTTTCTTGTCATCCAAGTAGTTGAAACTGGAATAACATCATGCGTTCGAGGTAAAACAGGTCCTCTGGCTATATATCATCAAGCATAGCGTGGTTAACTTCAACCTTATACTTTGATTCTAGGTAGCTAATTAACTGCTCTTTTAGCGATATCATCACGCGTTTTCCGGTATCAAATGTGTTTAATTTGCCACTTGATGAATACATCTCTTTTAGAACGCCTATTATAACTTCATTATTATATTGAATGGGGTCTGTTACCGAGTCAGTTGTCTCCATATTAAAAATCTCTTCTATAAAAGAAAAAGGGTGATTTTGTCGTTCTGCTTCATTGCGGTATATCTGCTGATCTTTAATTAATTCTACACCTTGAGTTTTCTCCAAATCTGTTTTCTCTTTTAGTTGAGCCGCAATTTCTTGCCCAATCTTAAACATTTGTTCTTTTATAAACCCATCACGCCAAAGGTCTTCTACTGATGCCTTGCCTTCTTCAAAACTTTGTAGTTTAGGCGTGATAATATCGGTGATCTTTACACTGACAACGGCATCTTCAATGCCCTTAAAATAACTTTTCTGGTCTTTTTCTCGAGAAAAGATGAAAGAAACCAAATCATTAGAACTTTCTACACTATTACCACTTTGATCCTTCCCACTTGCATCTACTGGACCAATGGCTTGTATAGGTAAATTGTATTCACTGGATATTTCCTCGATAGTTGCACCATTGTATACCTTATAATTTGCTTGATTTATGAAATCGTTGACTTTTTCAAAAGACTTTCGGTTTATTAAAACTGATTTCACGTCCTTTTTTAAATCAGCTAAGTTTTTACTAGAAATTTGATGCACACTTTCCACTTTTATTATATGCCAACCAAAACTGCTTGCTAAAACTTCACTTACTTCACCTGCCTTGAGAGCAAATACCTTTTCTCCCATACCCTCTGGTAGAAAATCCTTGGTTATATTATTCATTCTGGTTTCCTCAAGTTTTGTTTTACCAAACTCTTCCGCTATCTGCTCAAAGCTTATTTTGCCCTCTTCAAATGCTTTTCTTGCCGCTTCGGCTTCTTCTTTAGAATGAAATATTAGGTTGAATATATCTCTTTGATCCTTAAGTTTCTGTTGTTCTACTATATCATCAACCTCTTCATCTGAGATCTGAACTTGATCCTCAAAATATTTTTGGCCTAAAGAAATATACTGTGCAGTTCGGTATTCAGGATAATAAAAATGGGATTTATTTTTTTCATATAAGTCAAGTAAAGTTTGATTGTCTGGCTTGGGAACATTTATAACTGCATCTTTAGTTATTTTAACAATATCAACTACCCTAGTTTGGTGGCGATTTCTGTATATCTGCTCATCAATTTTCTCGCCAAAAGTCACTGGATAATTATCTCTAAACAGTGAAGTTACAAACATCATCGCAGGCAGAATTTTCTCTAGCTTTGTTGTATATTCTCCTTCTGTCATATGCAGGGCGTTTAGCGTCTCATGAAATTTCCCTTTGTCAAACTCACCTCCATCGTTTTGAAAGTATTTAGTATTTTTAATGTGGTCCTTTATAGACTCTTCTCCAATTACCAACCCCAGATCACTCATCAGGTTAAACAATAGTTTTTGCTCTATGAGTGCATTAAGTAAATCGTATTTCAGTCTTTTCACTTGTTCTTTACTAACATTGGATCCAAAAATTTGCTTTCCGTAATTTTGATATAGCGATTTATACTCATCTAGTGTTATAACTTCCTTTCCAACTCTAGCTACTTCCTCCTTTTTACTGTCATCTGATAGAAGGTTGCCAACTCCCATAAAGATTAATAAACAAGCTAAAATGACAACGATTACTTTAGTGGACAAGTTCTTATTCATAAACGCAAAAGTTGATTATTGGTTAATTATAGAATAGTGATAATTTAGTTCTTGTAAACCTGTTGATTGATTAGCTACAGTATTAGCTTGTATCTGTGGAGAGAAATATTCTTTTCAGAATATTAGATAGTCTAATATTCTTGACTGAAAAAGCTAACTATATTTTCTTTTACTTCCATGCTGTCTGTCATGTTATTTACCCTCACGCGAAATTCAGATGAGTTTTTAAACCCGCTACTGTACCAACCTATGTGTTTGCGGGCCATTTTTATCCCCGTGTCGTTTCCGTAATACTTAAGAATACTGTCGTAGTGTTCAAGTATGATGCTTAATTTCTCTGAAGCTGTTGGCTCGGAAATTTCACCTCCACTTAGAAAGTTCATTGCTTGATTGATTAGCCATGGTTTGCCATAAGCGCCACGACCTATCATAACTCCATCTGCTTCGGATTCTTTGAGCGCATTTTGAATGTCATTCAAATTTTTAATATCACCATTTACTATCACTGGAATTTTTACTTGCTCTTTGACATTCCTAACGAATTTCCAATCTGCTAGACCGTTATAAAGCTGTGCCCTTGTTCTTCCGTGCACAGTGATCATTTTTGCTCCAAGATCCTCTGCGATTTTCGCTAAACGTGGAGCGTTGCAATTTTCGTCGTTCCATCCAGTACGCATTTTCACCGTAACTGGCACATTAACTGCCTTGACTACAGCTTCAATTATTCCAGCGGCCTTTTTTTCATCGCGCATTAGCGCTGATCCTGCATAACCGTTTACAACTTTTTTGACTGGGCAACCAAAGTTTATATCTATGATTTTTGCGCCCATATCCTCGTTTAATTTTGCAGCCTCTGCCATAACATCTGGCTCGCACCCAGCGAGTTGCACAGCAGTTAACTCATCAACTTTTGCTTTTTGCATACTCTGGCGAGTTTGCAAAATCATAGCTCTGCTTGCGATCATTTCCGAGACTAACAAACTTGCACCGAGCTTCTTCACAATACTTCTGAATGGATAATCAGTCACTCCAGACATTGGCGCTAAGATTACCGGAGAGTCAATGGTTAGATTTCCTATGTGGAGGGGCATAGAGCTAATGGTAACAACTATATAGTGTTACAAGTCTGAGCATTCTGCACTCCTGAAGTAAGAGATGTTGCCGTTCTTGGCGAAAGATCACATAAAAGCCCGTTTTCTAGATCTTCCTTCCATTTTTCATCATTCATGAGTGCTTCTGCGAACTCTCTTCTTTTCTCCTCCAATTGCTTTGAATCAGGTTTGTACTCCGATAGCTTTGCATCAATCTGATCAAATAATTTATCTTCTTTAAGCATTTGCGTAATCATATGAGCATTTTCTAACGCGAATATTCCACAGTTATGCCCATCGCTTTGTTGTTTGGCTCCGGAGCTTTTTACGTCTAATACCCATTCCTCTTTTTGCAGTTCTCCTTTAATAATATCCAGCAAATTATTTGGCAATTGACTACCAGATGAGTTGCAGTAATAAGCTCTAAATTTCTTATTACCTGCATCAGGTTTAACGACCAAAGTTACCCAATGATTACTGTTAATATGAAAAACCGAGGTAAGTATCAATCTAGGTTTTTTTTTCAATTCACCTCTATAATTCTGAAGGAACTGTCTTGTGATTTCATCCCAGCCATCAGAATAGCCAGGAGCAAGAAAATAGACATTGTTATTACTATGTTCACTTTGTGAGTACCCATACACAACTCTTGCAATATATTTAATGTCATCATCATCTAACCAGTAAGCATAATTTTCTCTATTTGTCTGATGCACAAGAGTTTGCAAATTTTCATGAAACTCTTTACCACCCAAACCACTATCCAAAGAGGCATTAGAGCTTCTACGACTACTGTCCTCTGAGCCGAGTTCGCTACCAACGCCACTATCTTTATCTTGATCTGCTCCTTTTCCACTAACATAACCTTTGACCCAGTAAAACAAAGGTTCAATAGCCAATTTGTATGTCACTGCAAGAGCTACTCCCATTAAAATCCAAACTATGGGATTGGAGATGAGCATAGCAAGTGGAAAGGTCAATAGAGTAGATCCTATTATTAACCCTAAACAGCCAATGGTAAATGTAGCCGCCAGATGTATACCAAAAGCGTAAATAGCAAACCTTCCACCAACTTTAAGTTTGGTAAGGTAAGTGTCCTTTTCTGTGGTGCCTAACATGTTATATCTATGAATGCCAAGTTAACTAGATTTTAACAGATTTTAAGGGTAAAGTCAATCATGATGATCTTATACCAATTCTACTACACAGAAAGCCGATAGACAAAAGTGAAAAAAAGCTACCCAATAGAAACGAAAAAAACTACTTGACAACTTTCGCCATTCCTTTTATCATAATGTCGGAGCTATTCATTTAGCTTCAATCTGTGCAGATTAAACGACGAAAGTATCACGGTTGGCGTCTTATGTTTAATTTTTTGCACTATGTGCATCTCATGTCTTTATTAATTTCACCTAGACTTCTAGGTTTTTACCTATACAAGCTGAAACGCGCTTATAAGTCGTTCAAGACAGTATAGTACGCCAATTTGCAGGATTAGAGAGTGAGCAA
>JAITFM010000060.1 GCA_031281335.1 Rickettsiales bacterium
TTTAAATATTAAAAAATTTACTAAGCAGAAAAAAAAGCAAAAGAAACCCAGAGCAGCTAGTATTCAAATTCTCCCTTGTTCTATTTGACGTTCTATACTGTCTTAAACGACTTATAAGCGCGTTTCAGCTTGTATAGGCAAAAACCTAGAAATTTTATGAAGACATGGAGTGCACATAGTGCAAAAATTTAAACACGAGGCACCAAATACAAAGTTTCCTTTGTCGTTTTAATCTGCAGATTGCGAAGTTAAATGAATAGCTTCAGTATCATTATAAGAGGACTGGCGAAAGTTGTCAAGTAGTTTTTTAGTTCCGTTTCTATGGCTAGTGTCATGTGCTGCCTTAACTTAGACCCAAGCATCTTAACGCGCAGATATTTTGACCCCACCGGTATATAAATTGGCGTGACTTTTCTCAGTATAAAGCAATGCAAGTCCGATATTGTCTACGCTAGAGCGCAGTTCCCCTATTTCTTCATTGTTCTCATTTGTTACTTTAGTGCCAATATTTGGAAGTGCGCTATTTCCCTCAACAAGGTAAAGTTTTCTTCTGAACGTTTCTTGTCTGCTCATTCGATTTACAACTTCCTGGCCTATATAACACCCCTTATTGAAGCTTATTCCATTGACCTTATCGATTAAATATTGCAGCGGAAATGACGAATTCTGCACCATATCTCTTGCTCCATCTGGAATGAGGTTTTGAATTCTCACTTTTTCGTACTGAGTAAAATCTCCGGCTGACTGCTTTATTTCGCCTTTATGTATGATCCTCATTCCCAAGGATTTGTGCCTTGAATCTTGAAAAATAATTTTTGACTCATTACATTCTGTTGACTTAGTATCAAACAAAATCCCAACCTTATACAATGAACTAACGTCTTTAATCTTCACTCTTAGGTAAGTCTTAAGCAAATCTAGTTTCTCAATTATTTGCTGCAAGTACACATTTTCGCATTCCAAAAGGATATACTTACCATATCTAATCAGAAAAAAATCGTACAGGTACTTTCCCTGAGGGCTAAGCAATAAAGAATAAATAGCTTTTTGACTATCTAGCTTATTAATATCATTTGTTATAATACCCTGCAGGAAATCCCTCGTGTCTGGCCCGTATAAAACTATTACACCACGGCTTTGCAATGGTATATAACTCATACAATTTCTGTCAATAAATCTAAATTTTACTATATAATATTAGGCACACTTCGTCTTCTTATATTTTACAAGCCTCAGCCCTTGAAATCCAGCTTACAAGTACATATATAAGTTTATAGGTTAATTTGTTGATGAGGAAAAACAAATGTCAAGTATAAACTTAAGTGTATTGGATGATAGTGTTCTAATTAAGCCTATCAGCGAAGAAAAACAAGGTGGGATCGTGCTTCCATCAAGTGCTGAAAAGAAACCTACTAAAGGTGAGATTATAGCAACTGGTGAAGGTTCACGCAATTCAAGTGGTGAACGCATAGCTTTGACTGTAAAAGCCGGTGATAAAGTGTTTTATCGGCAATGGGCTGGTACGGAGATAGAGCACGGCGATGAAAAGTTTATAGTAATGAAAGAGTCCGATATACTTGCTATCGTTAAGTAGCAGCTTTTATTTTTACTAAACTAAAACAAAGCACAACATAGTGCGTTGTAAGTGATTTTATTATAGTTTTCTAAATTTTTTATTAACAAGAGGTGATAAAAATGACTAATATAGTAGTGTCAGGCGAGCAGTTGCAAGAAGCTTTTCGTGAAGTTGCAGCAGTAGTAGACTCAACAGTAGCAGTAACTGCAGGGCCTAGAGGAAAAACAGTAGGGATTAACAAGCCCTATGGAGCACCAGAAATTACAAAAGATGGTTATAAGGTAATGAAGGGTATCAAACCTGAAAAACCACTAAATGCTGCAATAACAAGCATCTTTGCTCAAAGCTGTTCTCAATGTAATGATAAAGTTGGTGATGGTACAACAACGTGCTCAATACTGACTAGCAACATGATAATGGAGGCTTCAAAATCAATTGTTGCCGGAAATGATCGTGTTAGCATTAAAAACGGAATGCAGAAGGCAAAAGATGTAGTATTAAAGGAAATTGCATCGATGTCTCGCACAATTTCTTTGGAGAAGGTAGATGAAGTAGCGCAAGTTGCTATCATTTCTGCAAATGGTGATAGAGATATTGGTAGTAGCATTGCTGATGCTGTTAAAAAGGTAGGAAAAGAAGGTGTGATCACTGTTGAAGAAAGTAAGGGTTCAAAAGAGTTGGAAGTTGAGCTTACTACTGGTATGCAGTTTGATCGTGGTTATCTTTCTCCGTACTTTATTACAAACAATGAAAAAATGATTGTGGAGTTTGATGATCCATATCTCTTAATTACAGAGAAAAAACTGAATATTATCCAACCTCTACTTCCTGTTCTTGAAGCTGTTGTTAAGTCTGGTAAACCTTTACTTATTATTGCAGAGGATATTGAAGGTGAAGCATTAAGTACTTTGGTTATCAACAAACTGCGTGGTGGTCTAAAAGTCGCTGCGGTAAAAGCTCCAGGCTTTGGTGACAGAAGAAAAGAGATGCTTGAAGATATAGCAGCTTTAACAGGTGCTAAATACGTCATAAAAGACGAGCTTGGAATCAAGATGGAAGATTTGACTCTTAAAGATCTTGGTACTGCCAAAAATGTTAAAATCACTAAAGACAATACTACAATTGTTAGTGAAAACAGTGACTGTGACAAACAAAACAGAGTAAATGCTAGAATCGAACAGATCAGATCGCAAATTAAAACTTCAACTTCTGATTACGATAAGGAAAAGCTAAGGGAACGTTTAGCAAAATTATCAGGCGGTGTTGCTGTACTCAAAGTTGGTGGAGCGACTGAAGTAGAAGTTAAAGAGCGTAGAGATAGAGTTGAGGATGCACTGCATGCAACAAGAGCTGCAATTGAAGAAGGCATAGTTCCAGGTGGTGGAGTTGCACTTCTTTACACTTCATCTGTTCTTGACAAGCTAAAAGGTGGAAGTGATGAAGAGCAAATAGGTATAAATATTATTAAGAAAGTCCTCAGCGCTCCTATCAAGAGATTAGTCAAAAATGCTGGTCTTGAGTCTGCTGTTATAATTGATCATTTGATTAAGCAAAATGATAAAGAGCTTATATACAACGTTGAGGCTATGAATTATGCTAACGCATTTACCGCAGGTGTTATTGACCCGGCAAAGGTGGTCCGTATTGCTTTTGAAACAGCGATATCTGTTGCAAGCGTACTGATTACTACTGAATCTATGATAGTTGATGTACCAAACAAGAATGAAAGCGCTTCATCTCCTATGGATGCAGGTGGCATGGGTGGAATGAATGGATTCTAAGTAAATGAAACCTTGGGGCAAGAAACTCACTTGCTCCACGGGTATCTCTATAGTTTTTAAAATCCCATATTTTACTGTGTGCTAAAGGTAATACGCATAGTGCTTTGTACAAAAAGACACTACTTTTTATTTTCCGTACCCTTTTCACTTCTTTATACTACGGTTATCTAATAACAAAAGGCAGCGCAGAAGCCCACTAGGGTGGGCATCTCTACATTAGTACAATATTATATTAATAAATAATTTATATAACATTGTTTATTATAATAGCTAAAATCTAAATTTTTTCCTTTATATATAGGGTAGAACTGCCTTTATGAAAATACATGTACATTTAATATTGTTTTTGCTTTTTTTCTGTACTCAACTTCATGCTAACGAAGAAGTTGCAAAATTTGATTTGCTTATTGGTAAGGTAAATGAAGCAAACCTTACCCTTGAAGGTGCAATAAAGGTTACAATAAGACCAGGTTGGCATATATATTATAAGGACCCTGGAGATTTTGGTCTTCCCACTTCTTTTGATTGTAAGGGTAACACATCAAATATAGATATTTATTGGCCTACTCCAAAAGAACATAAAGACAAAATAGGAAGAGTGACATTTGTCAGTAACGTATACAAGGATATGGTATTATTTCCCTTCAAAATGAACGTGTTTCCAAGCCGAGGGTATATTGACCTTAACTTTCGTATAAATTATGCGATATGTAAAGATAGGTGCATCCCTAAAAAGGCTGAGATAAAAGTCAGACAGCCACTAAAGAACTTTGTGGACTCTGATGTCAGTAGACTCATAAATGAGTGGTACGAAAAATAGAGCTTATACGGGGTTTGTAGTGTGACTTCTCATAAACAATAAGTTAGGTATTTTCAATTTTTGTTATATACTCAAGTTAAAATGCTTACCTTCAGCATATAGATGGATATAGTAAAGTTTGTTTTATTACTACCGACAATATTACTTATACTAATCGCCGGTGTTTATCTATCAGTTAAACTAAAATGGCTACAGATATTTAGATTGCCGTACGCCCTTTCACTCGTTGGAGCCAAAAGAGGGGAAAATAAATTTTCTTCTATAGCTGCCCTATTTACAATCCTAGGAGGAAATTTAGGAGTAGGAAATATTTCAGGAACTGCTGTTGCTCTAAAAACCGGGGGACCTGGCTCTATTTTATGGATGGCAATAATTGTTGTTATCACTTCTGCGATAAAATATGTCACTTGTTATCTGAGTATAAAGAACAGAAAGAAAAAGAATGGACGGTTTATAGGTGGCCCTATGGCCTATATGGCTGATGCATTTAACTCTAGAAAAGCCACAATTGCGTTTCTAGTCATTATGATGATAGTCTCGATAACCGTTGGTAACCTTGTTCAGGTAAATTCTCTGTCAATACCACTTGACATGATAGATGTACCTGTGATCACTGGTGGAATCACAATGGCCATAATATTTTTTATTGTTGCAGCCCTCAGCTTAAAAAAAATTAAAATTTTCATATCAGCTATGATACCGATAATGACGGTGAGTTACCTAACGCTTTGTGGTATTATATTATTTAAGTTTAGTGAAAATATCCTTTCTTCTCTAAAACTAATAACAAGCGGCCTTTTTACAACTGACAGTTTTAACTTTGGTTTATCTCTGGGCTTAATTGTGGAAATGTTGACTATTATCCAAGTAGGAACTCTGCGAGGTATTTTCGCAACAGATATAGGGCTTGGCCTTGAAGGCATCGTGCACTCTTCAATTGTTCCTAAGAAAAATAACAATAAATTCATCATTGAACAGAGCCTAATCACAATAATATCACCTTTCATAGTTGTATTCGTAGTATTTATTACAACGATGGTACTGCTTGTCACAGATTCTTGGGTCACTGATTTAGAGAGCACTAATATGTGCATTTTTGCTTTTAGAAAAGCCATGAATTGGCCTTATATTGACTACTTAATCATGGCTATAATGTTTTGTTTTGCCT
>JAITFM010000063.1 GCA_031281335.1 Rickettsiales bacterium
TCACCAATAATAAAGCTAGCATATGACGAGTTAGACAAGTTTCGCTAGGATGAGAAAGATCTAATAGCATATGAAGAAAGATTAATGGACCTGCGCAAAGAAGAAGGCATCCAAATCGGCGAAGAAAGAGGCGAAAAACAGGCTAAAATAGCTGTGGCAAAAAACCTACTTAAAGTTGGTGTGTCTGTCGACTTGATAGTTGAATCTACCGGTCTTCTTAAAGCTGAAATCGCGCAACTCAAAGAGGAAGTTACGAGTTAATTTCAAACCACTTAGCTGAATAGACACTGTATTTTGAAGTGAATATCAATAACTAGCCACTACGGGGCTTCTTTTTTCTTTTTTTCTGCTTAGTTTAGGTTATGCAAACAGTCGCTTCTTTGTTTAAGCTACCATCTCCTATATTGCTCGCACCAGCACCTGTCATACCTTTTCCACCCTTTTCACTGATTTCTACATTCTTTAACTCTTTCTTATAGGAACGTGCAATCAGTCCACTTCCTATCATCAAAAGAGCGATACCTACTAAACCCAAAACGGGCCCAACAGCAGGATGTAAGAATGATGCTAATGCTATTAACATTATTCTCCTTATTAACATTATAGAAGAACCAGCAAACATTAAACTAGCAGCAGACATATTGTTAGCCTTTTTTTCAGATTCTTCATCAAGGTTGGAATTTTCTTGCTCTTTTTCTACTTCATGTTTTTTACTTTTCTTGTACTCACGATAGCAAAGATTAGCACTTGCTGCAAAGTAAAATAAGCTAGAAATTGAAAAGGCTACGTCTTCTATTATTCCTTGTTCCAATGCCTCGCTAACTATACTAGCTACAATAACTAATGTAGTTAAAGCAGCATCAGTGTAGTTAAGGTAATCATCAACGGTATGAGGAACATCTCTCTTCTCTTTTTCTACCACTTTGCCATTTTCAATATCCTCCAATTCTTGTTCTTTTTTTGCTATTTTCCTATTATTGTAAATTAAATACAGCGTACAAATAAGAGATAAAGCTGTGAAAGGTAACACAGTGCAGCATAGTACACCACTTATAACACCAAGCAATACCTGATCGCTGCATGTTTTTTCCAGCTCAATAGCCATCAGCAATGCAAATGGGGCCATTGTTGCCAATGATACATATTGTCTATATAGCTCTCTTTTTTTTGGTGTTAATCGTTCTTGTTCGAGTCTTTCTTTTTTGGCATCTGGATCAACTGTCGGCCAAAAATCCTGAAAAAAATCTTACATTTCAGAATCTTTTTTATCTTTTAGTCTTTCAGAAGACTTAGTACCAGGGTTATTTGTAATACTAGTCATATAAACCCAACTAACTTATGGACTAGTATATTATACATGATTTCAATTACTTAGTCAACTTTATTGAAATCTTAACTATTTGTATATTAATTGTTTCTCAAGGAATTCAGTCAATCTGCTTGATGCCGGCCATAACATAATTATAGCTTGACCACATAGTTATAATGGCTGCAACCCACAGACAAATTGCACCTATATATTGAGTTATTTCGTAGTCGTCCATTATTAGTGCCACTACAGCAAGCATCTGCAGAAATGTTTTAATTTTTCCAGCTTTGCTCACAGGTAGGCTAACATTTGTGGCGATCAGAAATTCCCGCAAACCCGAAACTAATATCTCCCGACAAACGATGATAACTGATGGTATTATCGTGTAATCATTGATCTTATGCTTATAAACCAGCATCATTATTGTTGAAACCACTATTAATTTATCAGCAATTGGATCAAATAGCCTGCCAAATTTTGATTGGACTTTCCACGCACGTGCTAGATAACCATCAAAAAAATCTGTAATGCATGCAAATATAAAGATTGATATTGTTATCAAATTTGCATATTTATTTTCTATATAAAAACTTAATATTATTGCTGGTACTGCAAGCGCACGAGAAATTGTCAGTAAATTAGGCAAGTTTTTCTTAAACATGCAGTGTAACTTTAGTGCGGTATGATAAACTTATACAGGAGTGAGGTGCAATTCACAAGCTAATAGTTTGCAATTGAACATTTATAAAAATTCCATATACTTAAAAATTCACTAGCCATGGGCTCAAAATATAAGGATATAATGATGAATGATGATTTAGATCATACCACAAAACAAGAAGCGCTTAAATATCACAGTGGGGGCAATAATCCTGGTAAAATATCTATCCTGCCAACAAAGCCCTTATCTACCCAGTATGACTTGTCACTTGCTTATTCTCCTGGAGTTGCAGCTCCATGCCTTGAAATAGCTAAAAACTCTGATCTAGTTTATGATTATACGGCAAAGAGCAACTGTGTTGCTGTTATTTCAAATGGCACTGCAGTGCTTGGACTTGGCAACATCGGGCCTCTTGCTTCAAAACCTGTTATGGAAGGCAAAGCTGTTTTATTCAAGCGTTTTGCTGACATCGATGCAGTCGATATAGAAGTTGGCACAGAGAATGTGGAAGATTTTATCAACTCAGTGAGATATCTTGGACCAAGTTGGGGAGGGATAAATTTAGAGGATATAAGATCTCCCGATTGTTTCATAATAGAAAAACGTCTAAGTGAATTGATGGACATTCCAGTATTCCACGATGATCAGCATGGAACTGCAGTGGTTGTTGCAGCCGGCATAGAAAATGCTCTTGATATTGCAGGAAAGAAATTAGAAAACGTTAAGATCATCATGAATGGCGCTGGAGCAGCCGGTATTGCGTGTTTGGAAATACTGAGGTCCATGGGCGCTAAAAACATAGTGCTGTGTGATAAACAAGGAGTAATACATAGGGGCAGAAAAGAGGACATGAATGAGTGGAAGGAAAAGCATGCAGCTGACACTGAAGAACGTTCTCTATTTGATGCAATAAAAGG
>JAITFM010000069.1 GCA_031281335.1 Rickettsiales bacterium
TCAACCCTGGTGAAGGTGCATTTTATGGCCCAAAGTTAGAGTTTGTTTTGAAAGATGCAATAGACAGAAATTGGCAATGTGGAACGTTACAAGTCGACTTCATTTTACCAAAGCGCCTGGAGGCTTTCTATATAGGACCAGACGGACAAAAGCACCATCCTGTTATGTTACACAGGGCAATTCTTGGGACTTTTGAACGTTTTATTGGAATTTTAATAGAGCATTATGCAGGAAAATTTCCGCTGTGGCTCGCTCCAATGCAACTTGCCATTCTAACCGTTACAAGCGAAGCTGATGATTATGCTACAGAAATTTACAACACTTTAAAAAAGCAAGGTGTTAGAGTTAAAACCGATTTAACCAATGAGAAAATTAGTTATAAGATACGCTTGCATAGTTCAAACAAGATTCCTATATTATGGATTGTAGGCAAAAATGAAGTTGCGAGTAAAACTGTGTCAGTGAGAAATTTAGGGTCAGAAAAACAGGAGTCTTTTTCCTACGAAAAAGCTGCTGAATTGCTATTAAAAAGTATTAACCTTAGTCAAGGGAGTTAAAATTTGCAAACCAAAAAACATAGAATTAATGAATCCATTACAGCTAAGGAGGTACGCTTAGTTGACCAAAATGGTAAAATGGTTGGGATTGTGGCAATAAAGCAGGCTTTGGAATCTGCTCAGAATATCGGCTTAGATTTGGTGGAAATTGCACCTGACTCAACTCTTCCAGTATGTAAAATTCTGGATTACAGCAAGCAGAAGTACGATGCAAAAAAGAAAGCAAGTGAAGCAAAGAAGAAACAAAAAACGTTAACAATAAAAGAAATTAAGATAGGTCCCAATATTGACGATCACGACTATGAAACAAAATTGCGTCACGTAAGGGATTTTCTTACACATGGACACAAAATCAAAGTCACAATGAAATTTAGAGGTAGAGAACTCATAAACACTGAGGTTGGGCTGGAAAAACTGGAACGGTTAATTAGAGATACTGAAGATATTGCAAAGGTAGAATTAGCACCTAAACGAGAAGGAAATCAATATTTTTTAGCTCTGGTTGCTAGGTAGCAAAATTTGTTCACGGTAAACTGATTTTTGCTTGAATTAAATAAACTACATTTATAGTTCTAGGGTGTGGTTAAAATATGAGGAATTACTATTAAAGGAAAAATTTCACCAATCAACTTTTTTATCTTTAGCTTTGATTTGAAGCACAGATATCAGGCTAATTAGTGCGCAGGTAGCAAGGTAAATGCCTGCTGCAAGTTTTGTTTCGGTTTTTTCTATAAGCCACATGCATATAAAGGGAGAGAGACCACCAAAAATTCCTGCAGAGATATTATGTGCTAGGCTAAAACCAGTACATCTAACTTTTGTTGGAAACAACTCACAAACAAGAGAATTATATATTCCGAAAGACGCACCTATCGGCACACTTATCAACAAATAGGTGAACGTTACAATATAGTGACTATTATAAGACAACAGTGAGAGCACCGGTAAACTGATGCAAGCTAAAGCTATCAATGTAGGAATCATCACATTTCTTCTTCTAACTTTATCAGATAGCGTTGCAAACAGTACCGCGGACGTTCCGAATGTGATCTCACTTATAATCCTTACTACATTTTTAATATCGATGCCTGAGAGGGTAAGTTCTTTTACAGATATGTTGTAAAACATGATTGCTGAATAAACAATTGCATTTTGGGCGATGCCAAGCCCAATTGCTATTACAAATATCCTTTTATAGTCTCTGATTAATTCCAAAAATGGAGAATCAGATAAGCTTTTATTTTGATCATGAGCTTTGTATGCTAGGCTCTCTTCCATCATGTATCTTGTTAGAAAGCCTATTACGCCTATAATAGAGCAGAAGTAGAAGAGCAACCTCCAGCCCCAAATTTCATAATTTTCACCTGTAAGCTTTTTGCAAATAGCTATCATTACAAAACATGTGATAGAACCAAGCGCGCCGCTGAAAGCTTTCATGCTACCTAAAAACCCTAGATCTTTTTTATTGCTTGAATGTTCTATTAAAAAGGCTGAGTTGATACTCGTTTCTCCACCTGCTGCCATTCCTTGCGTTATTCTACATAGCATAAGCAACATAGGAGAAAGTATTCCTATCTCTTTAGAACTTGGTATAACCGCAATTGCAGTAGATGATATCGAAGCTAATATTACGGAAGTTAGCAAAGTTTTCCTCCTGCCGTACTTATCTCCAATGTAACCAAAAATAAATGCACCAAATGGTCTAAATCCAAATCCAATTGCAAAACTGCCAAAGAACTTGATTTTTTTTATGTAATCACTTTCTGATGAAAAAAAAACGTCACTTATTATATGCGTCAAAACCCCAAATAGAGTTAACTCATACCATATAATCATGCTGCAGATTATACTCGACAGTATCGCTTTTTGGATATTATTCATGATTTCTCAGTTTAACATGGTCTAAGGTACTTAGTCAATAACCTGCAAAGACAATTCACGTAAATGCTTATTATCTGCCTTGGAAGGAGCACCCATTAGAACATCTTCACCTTGCTGATTCATAGGAAAACAGATTACCTCGCGAATGTTTGGCTCGTCAGCAAGCAGCATCACCATTCTATCAATCCCTGGTGCTATTCCGCCGTGAGGTGGTACTCCAAACCTGAATGCACGCACAAGTGCACCAAATTTTGTATCAACTTCTTCCTGACTGTAACCTGCAATGGCAAAAGCTTTGTACATAATATCCAGTTTGTTGTTGCGGATTGCCCCGCTTGACAGTTCTACCCCATTACAGACAAGATCATATTGATAAGCAAGGATGTCTAGTGGATTTTTTTCCTCTAAATCTTTCAAGCCGCCATGAGGCATAGAGAACGGGTTGTGAAAGAAATCGATTTTTTTACTTTTGTTGTCGTATATGAAATATGGAAAATCAATAACCCAACAGAACTTGAAGATATTGTCATCTATCAGACCCAGCTCTGACCCTAAAAGAGTGCGCACTTTTCCTGCAATTGTTGCTGCTTCATTTCCTTGATCAGAAGCAAAAAACACGCTATCCCCTGGCTCTATATTCGTTATTTCCCTTATGCGATTTAACCTATTGTCATCAAGGAATTTAGCAATTGGTCCTTTTGCAGTGCCATCTTTATCAAACGTTATATATCCAAGCCCTTTGGCACCAAATTCTTTTTGCGCATGTTCTATTTTCTTATCAAAGAAGCTGCGTGGTTCCTCTGCTGTTTTGGGAGCAGGGATGGCTCTCACTACCATGCCACGTTCAATATTGCTTTTGAAAATATTGAACCCTGAATCGCGGAAAATTTCTGTAACATCGCTGATTAATAGTGGATTACGCAAATCTGGCTTGTCAGAACCATACTTAAGCATTACCTCTTTGTATGTAATATGTGGAAAGTCTTTGTCAACAGACTTACGAGAAAGTTTGGCAAACACTTTATATAAAGCAGATTCAATAACGTCAAATATGTCCTCTTGAGTTACAAAAGACATTTCAAGGTCTAGCTGATAAAACTCTCCGGGAGAACGATCAGCCCTCGCGTCTTCATCACGAAAACACGGTGCGATTTGAAAATATTTATCAAACCCTGAGACCATGAGCAACTGTTTGAAAATCTGCGGAGCTTGTGGCAATGCATAGAACCTGCCAGGATTTAGCCTGCTTGGCACTAGGTAGTCGCGTGCTCCTTCAGGGGAGGAAGCAGTGAGTATTGGAGTTTGAATCTCTAAAAATCCTTGCTCTATCATGAGCTTGCGGAGTTCTGTAATAATTTGTGAGCGCAAAATAATATTGTTGCGGGCTTTTTCACGTCTTAAGTCAAGAAATCGATATTTAAATCTCATGTTTTCTGGGTATTCTTGCTCGCCGGTAATGCTTGCCAATAT
>JAITFM010000101.1 GCA_031281335.1 Rickettsiales bacterium
CTGAAACGCGCTTATAAGTCGTTTAAGACAGTATAGTACGCCAATTTGCAGGATTAGAGAGTGAGCAACTTCTACCACGGGGCTCTTTTGTCTTTTTTTCTGCTTAGTAAGTTTCTTAGCGCTTAAGCTAAGGGTCTGTTGCAGTTTAAGAGTCGCTAAATTGCAGCGTTTAAGACTTTAAAAAACGCCAATACTGAAAATAAATACCGACTAAGGCTTCTTTTGCTTTTTTCTCGCTTGGTAAATTTCTTAATGTTTGTGGCTATAGTCTTTTCCAAAATAAATAATAAAGGTATAATATGGAATTGATGAAATATGAGGTAGGTAATGGCATGCAGTGTAGACTTGGAATACCTCAAAAGTTGCCTCAGACCTCTAATGCATCAATGTACAGCTTTTAGTTGGTAATACTATAATGGACATTTACCATTCATTTTAGAAAGTACTATAGTTTTTTTAGTTCTGTTTCTATGACTAAGAAATCTGAATTCAGCTAGCTGCGTATAGTTGGTGACAGCTTAGAAAGCAGATTTTAAGCTCAAAATTATACCTAAAAAAAATAACTTGATTGTGTATGCTAATATGTGTATATGCTAGATTTATTATTGATCTCATTAAAGGAGGGTTATTATGAATACAAGCATATGGAAGTGGGGAAACGCGGTACACATAACAAAAATGGGCATTGAAGGTACAGTTGCACTTGCGTCTTTAGCGGCAGCAATAACAACGGTATTAATTGCTACTAATATAGTTGCTGTACCTGAGTCTTTGGCGCTTATTAGCACAGTTGTTAACCCTATTGGAATTGCAGCGCTATTTATTGCTGCTGTATACTTTGCTACGCTGGCTTATTGTTCGTATAAGCAAATGCACAAGAATGAAGAAATAAATGGAGCTGAGACATCAGCTGAAAATGCTAAAGCGACTAAAGAAGTAGAGGAGCTAATTCAGAGCAAAATTGAAGCAAAAACTAAAGATTTAGTTACTGAAGAAGCACTAAAAACTGCGCTGAAAGCAAAAGCTGACAAGGAGTATGTTGATTATCAACTAGCTGGAAAAGCTGATGCATCTGCACTGAGAGCAAAAGCTGACAAGACTGCTTTGGAGGAAGTTCAGGAAAGCATTACAAGTTTAACTACTAATTTGGGTAAAAAACTGAATTCAAGCGATCTCAAAGAAAAAGTTAAGACTGTTTTACAAAATCCTGAAGTTACTGCATTGCTTAAAGAAGCAATATCTCAAGAAGCCTAATTTAAATGGTACAAGAGGTAGATTATTTCTACCTCTTTCCTTTATTTAAGCACGTAAAGGCTACGATAGCCTATCCCAAATCTCAACTATATCCTCATCAAAGTCTATTACTTCTGCTTTTTTAAATCGGTAGCAGTTATTGATAGATTGAATTCCTAAATCTCCTACAAAAGGAATGGCATCATTGCCTAGAATTTTGCCGCTGCGGCAGATTATCAGCCTGTCGATTAAATTACATTTTAATAGCTCTGTGATTAACATTCCTCCCCCTTCAACTAATAACCTTGTTATGCCAACCTCTGAAACAAGTTTTGATGCCGTGTCTTTTAGGCAGACTTTGCCTGCCTTTCGACCCGATGTCATTTCAGCGCGTGACGCTGGAATCCAGTTTTTATTATACAATTGCCAGGTGTGCTCGTTTGCAATTAAAATTTCTGGATCCCAGTGTCTGAGCACTGGGACGACAGAAGGGGATGCTGGGATGACAGGAGGTTTATTATTTGAGTTAACTATCAAGTAGTTAATGTTTTTTATCTTCTTCTCTACTTCTTTATTTGTGATCACCCAAGTTGTTACTTTGTCTGCAGTCTTTGCAATATTGTGCTCTTCTTTCAGTTTTCCCTGGCTATCTATAATTAGTCTTATGGGTGACCTATCTTCAAGTTTTGGTAATCTGCAAGTCAAAAGTGGATCATCATTAATGAGGGTATTGCTGCCAATCATAATTGCATCATATTTTGCTCTAAGCTCATGTACCCAATTTCTTGTGTTTTCGCTTGTTATCCATTTGCTATCACCTGTAAATGTTGCGATTTTTCCATCAAGAGTTGTTGCAATTTTGCAAGCTGTAAATGGTCTGTGTAATTTTCGAGTGGTGAAGAAGCCGATATTCAATTTTTCTGCCTCCTCTTGCATAATTCCTTGTTTCACTTCAATTCCTGCTTCCTTTAAGGCTTTAATGCCTCCACCTGAAACTCTTGTGTCAGGGTCGATTGTTGCAATCACTACCCTTTTTATTCCAGCTCTTGTGATTTCTGCGGTGCAAGGTTCTGTAACTCCAAAGTGGCAACATGGCTCAAGAGTGACGTACATAGTTGCGCCGTGAGTTGAATCTTTAGCGCTTTGCAAAGCAACTACTTCTGCATGTGGGCGCCCGCCAATTCCTGTGTGGCCCTCACCAACTACCACACCATCTTTTGCAATGACACACCCAACAGCAGGATTTGGTGCAACACTTCCGAGGGTTTTTTCAGCAAGCTTTAGTGCAATTGGCATGAAATGATCATCGGTCATTAGAAAGAAGTCATTTCGTATGAGGTATCAAAAATTCTTCTATGCTCGTGTATGGCAAATCTGTCTGTCATACCCGAGATGTAGTCGCATATTACTACTGAACGCTGGAATTTATAAGAAAGCTTGTTCCACTCTGTGGGCAATAATCCTGGGTTTTCATAAAAACATTGAAAGAGCTCCTGTACTATGCGTTTTGCTTTGTTCATCGTTCTGTTCAGTTTATAGCTTCTATATATTTTTTCCATGTTGAATTTTTTCATTTCTTTTATGGCATTTGCAGCTTCTGGTGAAAATGTAACTAGCATCTTATTTAGACTTCTTACGTCCTCTACGCTTTCTATTTTGTAATCTTCAACATTTTTTTTAGTCTGAGAAACAACGTCACTTATCATAATTCCTATAGTTCTACTCAGTGATTCATGTATAAGTTTGTTCTGAGATAGTTTTGAATATTGGCTTTTTACATCTTTAAACGTGTCTCCGATTAAAGGAACATCGAGTAAATCTTCTACAGTTACTAAATTTGCTCTGAGTGCATCGTCAAGATCATGGACACCGTAAGCAATATCATCAGCAATTGAGGCAACTTGTGCTTCAGCGCTTGGGAATTCTTCAAGTTTTAGATCATATTTTTCATTATATTCTAGCAATAGCTGATTATTTGTGTGGGATACTGCATTCCGACCAAGCAAGGGACCGTTATGTTTTGCAACACCTTCAATAACTTCCCAACTTAGATTCATACCATCAAAGTCAGCATGTTTTTGCTCAAGATAAGTTAAAATCCTTATAGCCTGAACGTTATGGTCAAATTCATACTTCTCGCTATCAAGATTCAAATCTTGAACTGATTTCTTTAGAGCATCCTCTCCTGTGTGGCCAAATGGAGGATGACCAAGGTCGTGTGCAAGCGCTATGCATTCAGTAATATCCTCATATAAACCGAGCCTGCGTGCAATAGATCCTGCAATTTGTGCAACTTCAAGACTATGAGTAAGCCGAGTGCGATAGTAGTCGTGCTCATAATTGATGAAAACTTGTGTTTTGTATTCCAATTTTCTAAACGCATTAGAGTGAATGATGCGATCCCTATCACGCTGAAAACAACTGCGGTTTTCATCTTCTGGCTCTTTAAAATATCTTCCTCTTGTTTTACTTGGGAAGCACGCATAACTTAATAGAAAATTATTGTTTGACATGTAAAACTTCTACTATAATAAATTATCAATAACAAACGGTAGTGACTATGTCAACAGATTACAATATTAACTTGACCGACAATGCGTTAAAGAAAATTCACTCCCTTGTAGAGCAGGAAGAGGACAAAAGTTCTGTTTTGCGAGTTGCAGTTTCAGGTGGTGGATGTTCTGGCTTCAAGTATAATTTTCTTATAGATCAAATAAATAAGAGTCTATCTTTGAGTGATGACGAGGATGATGATTACGATGATGAATTTGATGACGACGATGATGACGATTATGAAGAAAGCGAGGATTATAGAGGTCACTCTAGCTTTAGCGGGAAAAGCAAAGATATAGTAATTAACGACGAAAATGGAAACCCTGTATTAATGGTTGATAACTGTTCGGCGAAATTTTTAAATAACTCAGTTATAGATTACACTGAAGATCTAAGTGGTTCTGGGTTTCAAATAAAAAATGCTCTTGCTAAGTCTCAATGTGGGTGTGGTAACAGCTTCTCAATTTAATTATGCCTCCTAGGCCTTTTCAACATGGGTGGTGATGTAGCACTAGAGCTAACTTCTGTAGATAAGAGCTTCAAAGAAGCTCCTGCTGTTATAAAAGATATAAATCTAAGGGTTGCGAAAGGGCAAGTAGTTGCATTGATTGGCAGCTCAGGATCAGGAAAAACAACTATATTACAAATTGCAGGTTTATTGGATAAGCCAACTTCAGGTATAGTAATGATAGATGGAGTAAATTGCACACAAGCCAGCAATAAATGTAAAACTCATATAAGAAGGAGTTTTCTGAGTTTTGTTTATCAATTTCACTATTTGTTACAGGAGTTATCGGTATTGGAAAATGTTATGCTGCCTCAGCTCATTGCAGGAAGAAGCAAAACTGAGGCAATAAAAAATGCGCAGACAATGTTGGAAAAATTTGGTCTGGAAGACAAAGCAAGTAGTATGATATCTGAAATTTCTGGCGGAGAGAGGCAAAGAGTTGCAATTGCAAGAAGCGTTGTAAATTCTCCAAGACTTTTACTTGCAGATGAACCAACGGGGAATTTAGATCCAACAAATTCTTTGAATGTGTTTTTGCTGTTATATTCGTATGTAAAGGAAAATAATAGCTCTATGCTTATAGTAACACACAACCACCTCCTTGCAGAAAAAGCAGACTGTACTTTACAGTTAAAGGATAGATCACTGGTAAAATTGTGAATGGATGTAGTATAGAACTAGAATCTATTGAGCTACTATCTTGTACTTACCTAGCCAATGGTCATTAACAGGGTATAGCTTGCACGAAGTACTTTCATTGCCTTTTATACACGGGCTTTTTAATTTGCGTGATTTACTTAGGAGACACCCTGATAGCATAGACGCAACTAAAACAAGAAATAATAACTTCCTAAACATAACAAAACCTTTTTGTTTATATTACTACACCCATTTCTCTTATTTGTAAAGGTTAAGCGTACTCTCTTATTTTTACCTCTTTTTTGGTCTTTTGAGAAGAAGTAGCTGCACTATTCAAACGCAGTTTTATATAATCATCTACGATTTGCACTACTTCCTCTTCTTTATCTCTTAAGAAGTGATTAGTATCGTCTATAATGTGGTATTCCATATGGTCACTTTTTACTGAGTTCATCAGCCTTTTTGCTAGTTCTGTTACGTCGCTTTCTTCTGAGATTGTATCATTACTGCTTTGTATTATAAGCCCAGGAACCGGACAGGGAGAGAAAAAAGAGAAGTCGTACTTTGTTGCTGGAGGAGAAAGGGCAACAAAACCTACTACCTCAGGGCGGCGCATTGTCAATTGCATAGCTACCCATGATCCGAAAGAAAAACCAACTATCCAAATTGGAACGTTACTAGGATTATGTTCTTGGAGCCAATCGATAGCTACTGCAGCATCAGTTAATTCCCCTATACCCTTATCGAAAGTTCCGGTGGACTTTCCCACACCACGGAAGTTGATTTTCAATGCAGAAAAGCTGTTGCCGATAAAAGATGCGTATATATTATGTATTATTTTACTATTCATATTGCCACCATATTGGGGGTGGTGGTGTAAAATTAGCACAACTGGTGCGTTAGCTTCCCTACTTTGGTGATATTCACCTTCTATTTTTTTTGCTGCATTATTTAAAAAAACTTCTACCACGGTAGCTCCTAACAAAAACCTGCTCGACAGATATTAACTAATGTAAATCGTGTATATATTAATTATGTATTAATTTTACTGTTTTTGCAACAAGCTTTTTATCATGTTAAGCTAATATATATGACTATTATAGCGAATAGTAAAGAGTTTTCCTAATTAAATGACAGATAAACCTTCAAGTCCCTTTTCTTTAGGTAGTGATTACATATATGCTGACTATAATGCAACTTCCCCAATTATCGACAGTGTAAAAAAGAGTATACTTGAGGTCTTATCAAAACAAATTCTGAATCCTTCATCATTACACAGGAAGGGACAAGAGGCGAGAAAGATTCTCCAAGATGCAAGAGATAATGTTCGTGGGATTATTGGCGCTTTAGGTGATAAAGAAGTAGTTTTTACGTCTGGTGCGACTGAAGCAAATAATCTTGTTATGAGAGGAATGGTAGGCTATCAACATGTAATTTCAGCTATAGAGCATCCTTCAATTCTCAATTCTACGTGTAATCCACATATAATACCCGTTAATCAAGAAGGTGTTGTTGATCTTTTAGAACTAGAAAAGATTCTGAGCAAACTTGAGAGGGATAGGGTAATAGTTTCAGTGATGATGGCTAATAACGAAACTGGGGTTATTCAGCCTGTTAAGGAAGTAGCTGAAATAGCACATAAATTTGGAGCAATCTGTCACACCGATGCTGCTCAAAGCGTTGGAAAAACTGAAGTTAATATGGAGGGTTTAGGAGTGGATTTACTCACTTTATCTGCTCATAAATTTGGCGGTATAGCGGGTAGTGGAGTTTTAATATTCGACAAAGAGCTTGTAATAGAGCCTATTATAATAGGTGGTGGGCAAGAGAAAGGATTACGAGGTGGTACGGAGAATATTGTTGCAATTGCGGGTCTTTCTGCTGCATTGCAGGATATTCCAGATCTTCTATCAAAAATG
>JAITFM010000103.1 GCA_031281335.1 Rickettsiales bacterium
TTATTGTGGTGAATACACCTTGCTTTTACACTGGATAAGATGATAGAAAGCAGCAATAACTTTTGTTCTCCAGTAGAGCACAGATTTATTGGTATATCTCTTCCTTGGTAAAAAACCTGAAATTTATCATTGTTCACACAAAAGGTTACTCTACCGGTTAACGAGTCTTTTTCTCTATTTTCCTTTAGACGACTCTGAAAATATTCTGCAGTATCGCTTGAAGTTAGCTGGCTGCTGAGTTTTAGACTCGCTTTTGGAAAAAACTCAGTGGACTGGTTATCAATTGTATCTTGCAATGTTTTTAAAACAGATAGTCGCATACATAATATATTGACTGCATTAACAGCCATAACACTTTCAAGGCTAGAGAGCCAGTTCTCGTCCAAAATGTTCTTCCTTAGCAGTTTGCTTCGCTCGTGTTTGGCTTTCCTATATTTCATGTAGCAGTGAGTGTAATTTTCTTTAAATAATGAAACTATGCGGTCTAAAAATTTCAACCTATCACTTGGAGAACTAAGAAGAATGTAATCCATTTGCGGAATTAGCCATATCACATTGGATATTCTATACAGCGATGAATAACCTGATTGCATTTTCCCATCAATTTGTATTAGTTTCTTATTAAAGTTCTTTGCAATACCGATTGAATTGAAATCTACTCCATTAAAAAAACCATAGTGCACTGTCCAATTTTCATTACTGAATTTGTTTTGCATCTCACTAGCTTTTGCCTTTTTCATTCCATTGCTTTTAGCAAGCAACGAAATCGCTTCAAGTATATTAGTTTTACCGATACCATTCTTGCCAGTTATCACAACCGAATTGTCACTTAAGTCCAGTTCAAAATTTGAATGGTTACGAAAATTGTGTAATTGCAACTTTTTTATGTAGCAATGGGTAGCCATTAGCCTAGGTGTTTTTTTAATTTATATTCTCCTTACTTCCTCTAGAACTTCATCAACATGTCCACTAACTTTTACATTTTTCCAGATCTTCACTATTTTACCCTTTTTATCTATTAAAAAAGTAGTGCGTTCTATTCCCATATACTTTTTACCAAACATGCTCTTTTCTACCCAAACACCATATTTTTCTAACATTTCAGCATTTTCATCAGAAATTAGATAAAATGGTAGAGAATATTTTGCTTTGAAGTTAGCGTGGCACTTAACACTATCTCTTGATACACCAATTATTACTGTATCAAGGGAAGAAAAGTCATTTATTTTATCTCTAAAGCCTTTTGCCTCCATAGTGCAGCCTGGAGTGTCATCTTTAGGATAAAAATAAAGAACTACATTTTTTTTATTGAAAAAACCACTCAATGATAAATTTTCACCGGAATCTGTTGGTAAGCTAAAATCAAGAGCATTATTTCCTACTACTAATTCCATATTCCGCTCCATTAATAATACTTGTATGGTAGTATATTATAGTCAGAGCTTCTCAGAACTCCAGTTAAAAATCAATCAAATCCTCACATGTTTGCTCTTCATAAAAGAAGTTTAACGTTATCGTAGTACCAAGCTTTGCTTCACTTTTAATATCGAAAGTTCCGCCCATTAGCTCTACTAGCTTTTTGCTGAGTGGCAACCCGATGCCCGTACCTTCGTTTCTATATCCTGAGTCTGCTTGACCAAAGACAGACATAACTTTATATATGTCTTGCTGCATTATTCCTATTCCATTGTCATGGAACTCAATAGTCAATAAGTTTTTTTCTATATTCTCTTTAATCACCATTCTTATTAGGCCGTCCTTGGGAGTAAATTTGATTGAATTTGATAATAAGTTTATTATAACTTGTTTCATCTTCTTGGGATCTGCAATAACCAATAATTGTTTATTGGGTATCTCCTTTTTTAAACTAATTCCGGTTTCTTTTAATTTGGGTGATAGCATATTTAAACATGAATCTATTATTTTATTCAGGTTAAACTTCACTTTTTCTACTGTTAAACTGCTTGCTTCAGCTTTTGAAAAATCGAGCACATCATTAATTAAAGCAAGTAAATGCGTTCCTGCATTATATATATCGTCTGCATACTCCTTGTATTGAGAATGATCCATCGAACCTAAAGTTTCATTTTTAATCAACTCTGCAAATCCAATAATAGCGTTAAGTGGTGTGCGCAGCTCATGTGTAACGCTTGCAAAAAACTTTAGCTTGTTTGCATTTTCTTGCTCTAACGCTTCTTTCATCTGTTGTAATTCGATATTAGTTTTGTGTTGTTTAGCTAGCATTTGGGTATTGGAAAAGTGTAAATAAAGCATTATTAGTATTAAAATTACTAGTAATGAGCCCACGAACGTTAAAAATAGGCTATATACCATGACATAAGAGTTATTGTGGTTTTGAATGATCTTTAAAAAAAATGATGGCTTAATGTTACCTTCATGAAATATAGGAAAAATAGAAACTAGTTTATTTCCTGTAGTATAAAATATTTCTTGGTTGTCTAGTAGACTATCGATTTCATCGTCTGTAAGTAACTGTTCATAATCATGATCTTGGGTGTTAAAGTGACTGAACATTATTCTACTATTTTGATCATATAGTATTAAGCTCAAGTTCTTCACTTCGCTAACTGATTGTAATAATTCAGCACGCAGCCTTATCAGCT
>JAITFM010000141.1 GCA_031281335.1 Rickettsiales bacterium
AAACAGAAAACTCTGATCAAAATTAATGAGGATGGGGCAATTTTTCGTTCTTACATCAATGGTAAAACTTATTGTTTAACTCCTGAAAAATCTATACAAATTCAACAAAAATTAGGTGCGGACTTAATCCTAGTTTTAGATGAATGCACTCCATTTCACGTCAGCAAAGAATACACACAAAGATCAATGCTCATGAGCCACAGGTGGGCTGAACGTTCTTTGAATGAATTAGAAAAAAATAATCATGGCAAGCAAGCACTGTATGGAATTAGCCAAGGTGGAGTATATCAAGATCTGCGTAGAGAAAGCTGTGATTTTATCAATGACTTACCATTTTTCGGTCAAGCAATAGGCGGGTCACTTGGTCAGAGTAAGGAGCAGATGTATGATGTAGTTTCTTTTACTATGGAGCACTTAAAAAAAGATAGGCCTACTCATTTGCTTGGTATTGGTGGAATTGTGGATATCTTTCGCGCAGTGGAGCTTGGGATTGACACGTTTGATTGTGTGCATCCAACTCGTCTGGCAAGACATGGTGGCGCGCTTGTTAAAGTGAAAAATAGAAATTCTATTGCTTCAAAGTGCAAGGAGCATGTTAATTTGCGAAATCAACAATTTGAGCTGGACAGTGATCCAATTGAAAGTGACTGTTTGTGTTTCACCTGCAGAAAACATTCGAGAGCTTATATACACCATTTATTGAAAGCTAAAGAGCTGCTAGCCTATACCCTCATCACCATTCACAATGTTTTCTTCATGAATAAGCTTATGGAATCGATAAGGCAGGCAATATTAGATGATAAGTTAGATCAAGAGAAGAATAACTGGGTTAGTGGAATGTTGTAACCTTGTCTCTTTTTAAGTTTTCTCTCCACGCTGTTAGCTTTTCCTCCTTATTATCATTCCATTAACTTTGAAAGCACTATAGTAAATAATTAATCTATTAGTGTTAGCCTTTATCCTTGATTGGTAAAAATTATGAGGCGAAGATATGGCTAAAGGAAATAATGCCCTGTTAATATTTGACTTTGATAACACTATTACTAATGGGCATATGCATAATGTTTTCTATGGTAAACACTCCGGGTTCAAAAAAAGTGATTTTAATTCTGGCTCGGAATATGCAGTGACCGATGCCGATATAGGAAATTTTCTAAAAAATACAGGTGGAATAAAAAGTGAGGAGACATTAAAATCTGTGTTGCAATCTGCACTTTCAAATGGAGTGGAAGTTAACATTGCATCATACATAGGATATCCAAATGCTGTGAAAAGGGTTGTAGGAAATCATTTGGATTTATCTAAAAAGCAGGTAGGCGGTATTTCTGTATTTGGTGGATTTCCAGAAAGTTATGATCCCAAATTACCAGAAGGTAAACGAGATCAAGTTGGAAAAAACTTACACACCTGTAAGGCAATTGTAGAGTATAAGAATAATCACAATGGTCAGTTACCAAAAACTGTTATGTTAGTTGATGATAGCATAGGTAATATAAAAAAAAATTAACGAGTTCGCTGAGTCAATGGGCAAAAGAGAGGGATGGCTTAAAGAAAATGGGCTGAGTATTGAAGAGATACAAAAAATCAAATTTGAAGGTGTGCGAGTGCCTAAGGAAAGCAAACATGTTGATTACCTAGGGGAAGTGCAAGAATTTATTAGTGCCAACTTAGTGCAAGAACCAATTTATGAAAATTTGAAGAAAGAAGAACCTATATACCAAAATCTTCAGGGTATTCAGAAAGCATTAAAAGTGCAAGCAGAGCCTGTACATCAGAGTGTATCATCATCACTTCCTCAAAAAAGGAAATCAGATAGTGATATAGCCGTTGACAGTGAGAATAAAAAACAAGATATTAAGGACATGTCATCATCTGAAACACAAGCAAAACCAACACGCTCAAAACGTCATGCAATGATGCTTGACCCTGCGCAAATAGGATCTGTACATCAGAACACTGAAGAGTTATCACCAGGTAAAAAATACACACATACTGAAACCCTCTCCTTATTAAAGGCATTTGAGACAATCAGAGATTTTTTTCAAGATTGTGGTCAAAAAATAATAAATACTATTCATAGATTATTAAAGAAGGAAGTAATAACAGGAATTAAAGAGCAAGGCTATGATGTGAATAGTGAAAAAGGTAAAAGTAAAATTACGGTTTATGGTAATAAATCGATAGATATTGACAAAATAAAAACGGATTTTATTGATACTTCTCTAATTCGAATAATGGAATTGGGTGAGGAAAAAATCAAAGATCTTAGCAATAATTATAAAGATGACCAGCTAGAGCAAGAGATATCGAAATTATTGAACGCTGATTTGCAAAAGGAAAATATAAATTCGAATTCTATGGGAGGAAACTATGAAGAGCCTATATTTCAGACTCGTGAAGAGGCATTGATCTCTCATCAGCAGATAAGAGGAAACTATAATGATGGGGAGCCTACACATCAGACCGTTCAAGAAGCGCGGAACTATCACCAGCAAAAGAGAGGTATAAACCCAAATTCTATGAGCAAAAAACCACTTGCACCGCCAGTGCCTCCTAAAAGCTGCATGGAAGAAGTGAGAGCGGAAGGTAAAACCAAAACTATAGAAAAAAGTTGATGGTTTATGCACATTGTTTCAATTATAAAACGTGTTGAATGCACATATGAGCAAGTGTAAAAGTTTGTTTAGGTCAGATATAAG